>NZ_CP029186.1:3310000-3610000 GCF_003096035.1 Flavobacterium album
GCCGTAATCTATACCGAAACTGGTTTTTACATGCAGGTTCTTTATTATTTCAAGATCTGCGTAAGCATTACCGAAAAGACGCAGGTATTTGTAGCCGTTGTCCTTATTATACTCCAGCAGGCGCACCGGGTTTTGCCTGTCGTTCATGCCGCCTACCGGGCCACCCCATCCGCTACCATCTGTGGTATGTACCGGTATGATTGGCAGCGCACGCAATGCAGGGTCGAGCACTCCCGGATCGGTAACTTCGTTAGTGCGGGCAAATGTAAAGTTCTCGCCCACTGTAAGCTTTCCGTCAAAATATTTGTACGAGCTGTTCATGCGTGCGGTAACACGCTTAAATTCGGTGGTTTTTACAATACCGTCATTATTATAATAGCTAAGCGAGAACAGGTAGCTGCCTTTATCAGTTCCGTTAGATACCGAAAAATCATAATTCTGGGCTACACCCGTACGTGCTATCTCGTCATACCAGTCGGTATTGGCCGATTTTAGGGTATGCGCCGCGTCCAGGTATTCCGGCACCAAAACCTTATTTAGCGTAGGCCTGCCGTTTGCCGCGCTCCAGTCAAACTGATAACTCAGGTTATTGTTATTGGGATCTATCCCGTCATTCACATTAGCCTGCCACAACGCCTGTCCATACTGTTCGGCATTTAAGACTTTCAGCCTGCGGGCATAGCCTGAGAATGCGGTATAATGGTCGAAGGTGATACGCATACGGCCGTTCTTCCCTTTTTTGGTGGTTATGATGATAACCCCATTGGAGGAGCGCGAGCCGTAAATACTGGCTGAAGCAGCATCTTTAAGTACCTGTATGGTTTCAATATCATTAGGGTTCAGCTCGTGCATGCCCGATTTTGTAGGCACCCCGTCTATAACCAATAGCGGTGCGGTATTGTTAAGCGTACCCACCCCGCGGATCACGATCCCTGTGTTAGAGCCTGACGGCGAACCATCGGTAGTTACACGTACTCCGGGTATACGGCCCTGCAGCGACTGTAGCGCATTAGGCTGTTTCTGCTTGTTGGCTTCTTCCATATCCACCACTGCAACGGCGCCGGTAATGTCGGCTTTCTTTTGCGATGAGTAGCCGGTAACCACTACGGCATCCAGTTCTTTGTTGTCAGGAACTAATATAATATTCACTGTTTCCTGCGCTGCAATCGTTTGCGGCTTAAAGCCAATATAGCTTACCACAAGGTTTGCACCGGGAGTAATATTGGTAAGCAAAAAGTTACCATAAAGGTCGGTTGAAGCACTAATACTAGTACCCTCTACCAGTACCGAGGCCCCCGGGAGCGGCATATTGTCTTCTGCAGACACTACCGTTCCCTTTACCCCTATTCCCTGCGCGGTAGCAGCCAGAACCGGAAACAGGAGGCATAAAAAGAGAATAATTTTACATTTCATAATTAATCTTTTGCTTGGTTATGGTTTATCGTGTTTATTAAAATTTCAACTGGTTAATAGTAAGATCGTTAATTTCAAATACAGATGATGCCGCTGCCGAAAATGTGCTGAAAGGCTCGCTGGCAAAAAATATTTCTGTCATTACCGTTTCGCCGTCGTTGTAAAAAATTTCGATGCTTGTTTTATCCATCAGGATGCGGAATGTACCTGCCTTCTGTAATCCGCTCAATGCTGCCTTAGACGGCGTTCCCGTAAACTTTTGGAATTCGGCTATGCTGCCTGATCTCTGACGGTCTATGAAAAGGTTATGCGCTTTGTTATCTATACCAAAGCTCAGGGTTTCGCCGGCGTCATTACTAAATGTAAAGGTGTATACATCCTGCTTCAGGTCCTTCACACTGAATGTAATGTCGGCCTTTGTAAGGTCTGTCATACCTTTCTGCGAAAGCACCGCTGTACCTTTCACTACAATCTTTTTCTGTCGGTTGGCCTTTTCGATATAATTTTTAAGCGCTTCGGCAGGGCTTGTTAAAAGGGCATATTTACCATCCTTTTTAACGAGTTTCAGTTCCCTGGGGATCGTATTGCTACTGCGCCATCCGTTAGTGGGTACTACCTCTGCATATTCCCAGTTGCTCATCCAGCCTATCATTATCCTTCGGCCATCTTTTACCGGAGCATTGCCCCAGGTAACGCCCGCATAATTATCCTTGCCATGATCCAGCCATACAGCCTTTTCTTTGGCAACCCTTTCGGCAAAAGCCTTATCGAGGGTAAAGGTTTTACCATCAAAATCGCCTACGAAATATTGTGTACCGCTTCCTCCATTTGCACCACCGGGATTAAGGCTTTGTATCAGTACCCATTTTGTTTCGCCTGTACCTTCTACTTTCATCGGAAAGAAATCAGGGCATTCCCATACCCCGCCGTGCGCTCCTATATTTTTGCCAAAGTCAGAAAGGTAACTCCAGTATTTCAGGTTTTTGGAAACGTATAGCTGAGACCTGTCCTGGGCTGCAAGCACCATTATCCATTGGTTGTGTATATTGTCCCAGGTAACTTTAGGGTCCCGGAAATCGCGTATGCCCGGATTTTTGATCACGGGATTGCCCACATCATATTTTGTCCAGGTATATCCGTTGTCCAGCGAGTAAGCAAGTCCCTGCGACTCTACATCCATTGCACCGGCTTTCTCCTTAACAGGGTCGTGGTAGGTAAATATTGCCACTACCGGTGCAGTTTTTCCGTTGCCAAAGCCACTGGTATTGTTCACATCGAGTACCGCGCTGCCCGAAAAAATGTACCCGAACCTGTCAGGATAAAGCGCTATGGGCTGTTCTTCCCATTTTACCAGATCTTTACTGGTAGCATGCCCCCAGTGCATCGGGCCCCATTTGTTGCCATAAGGCCAATATTGGAAATACAGATTGTAAATGCCATCGGCATAAAAAAGCCCGTTGGGGTCATTCATCCAGTTATTCTTTGGCGTGAAGTGAAAATTAGGCCTGTACAATTGCTCCCCGGTACTTTTTACATCCTGGGCACTGCACAGCGTAGCCAATAAAAGCAGGGCGCCGCTAAACGCTAATGGGAGAAGTTTTTTCAGTATCATTTTGTGGTGTTACATTATTCGTTAGTTCTTCACTTAATTCTTCAAGAGACCTGCCCTTTGTCTCCGGCATTAAAAAGGCAACAAAAACAAGCTGGAAAACCATCATGATGGTAAATATCAGGAATACGACCTCAGGGCCAATGGTACTGAAAAGTATCGGGATAAGTGACGGGATAATGGCTGCCAGTACCCAGTGTACCGAACTTCCAAAGGCCTGGCCCGATGCGCGGATATGGTTTGGGAAGATCTCTGATATAAATACCCAGATAACGGCCCCCTGCCCTATGGCGTGTGATGCAATAAAGAGGAAAAGAAATGCGGGCACCGATACGCCTCCCCAGTTGAAATAAAATGCAGCGGATACCAGCCCCAATGAAATGATGTATCCTATAGAGCCTATGTACATAAGTAATTTGCGTCCAAGCTTATCAATAAGGGCTACACCAAGCAGGGTAAACAGTAAATTGGCAACCCCTATGCCTATACTGCTCAAAAGGGCGGTATTCTCTCCGAGGCCTGCTTCCTGGAATATCCTTGGAGCATAGTATAAAAAAGCGTTGATGCCGGAGAACTGGTTAAAGAAAGCGATAAGGAAAGCCAGCATCAGTGGAAAACGGTATTTTTTCATAAAGATGTTTTCATGGCTCTTATCCCCGGCCTGCTGGATCTCCAGCATCATAGATTCGATATTGGCAGAAGGGTCTACAATAGCAAGTACCTTGCGCGCTTCCTCATTCCTGAACTTCGATAACAACCACCTCGGGCTTTTAGGCACGGTAAACATGAGCGATATATAAATAACTGCCGGTACAGCCTGTATGCCCAGCATCCATCGCCATGCATTTTCGCCAACATCTTTAAGAAAATAATTTGATACAAAAGCTACCAGTATACCCAGTACGATATTGAATTGATACAAGGCTACAAGGCGGCCGCGTTTTGCAGCAGGGGCTATCTCAGACACATATGCCGGCGCAGCGATAGTGGAAGCACCCACGCCAAGGCCCCCTAAGAACCGGAACGCGGCAAACGTGAAAGGATCATTAGCCAGTGCCGAGCCAATGGCTGAAACAAGAAAGAAAACACCTATCCATAACAAGGTATTTTTACGGCCTATTTTATTTGTAGGGATGCCGCCAAAGATGGCGCCAACCACGGTGCCCCATAGCGCCATGCCCATAACCACAGAGCCATGAAAGGCATCGGATGAGTGCCAAAGTTGCTGTAGCTGTTTATCGGCGCCCGATATTACTACGGTATCAAAACCAAAAAGAAAGCCTGCCAGCGCGGCGGTAACAGACCAGATAAGTATTTTATTCATTGCAGCGATATTAATTGATCTGCTGCTAAATTATCAGGTAACACCTCATTTGTAATTTTGAAAATGCTACAATTATGTAACACCCGTGAGACAACATCTGTCAAAACCCAACAAACAACTGTAAATCAACAGTTTAATTTTACGAAAACGATATAACTAAACCGTCGGGATACATTTTTTGTTACCTAATGTATATTTTTGATACATGGCATTCCGTATATCCTTGTATCATTTTAGCCTTTTATTTTATATTCTTTAGGAGAAACACCAAATTTATTCTTAAATGCTGTAGAAAAATAATTGGGCGATGAGAAGCCCAGCGAATAAGCTATCTCACTGATATTCATGTCGGCCTCACGCAGCATTGTAGCAGCTTTCTCCAGGCGGATGTTATTAATATGGTCGCTTATGCTCATACCTAATATAGCCTTTACTTTACGGTACAATTGTACGCGTGATACATGGAGCTTGTCTGCCAGCTCTTCTACAGAGAATTTTGGATTATCCATATTTTCCATGATATGGGTATTCATGCGCGAAATAAAATCCTGTTCTAAAGTACCGAATTTAGATTCCGGCTCCACACGATAAATATTGTTGGTATAATAATAGCGTAATTTTTCGCGGTTAAAAAGCAGGCTGGTGAGCGACTGGCGCAAAACAGACAGGCTGAACGGTTTTGCCAGGTATTGGTCAACACCGGCCTGCATACCCTGTATAACCGACTCTTTATTGCTTTGCGCACTAAGTATAATAATGGGAATATGAGAAGTGCGCAGGTCTTTTTTTAAGATCCTGCTTATTTCAAAGCCATCTGTCCCTACAAGGTTAATATCGCAAATAATTATATCCGGCACCAGCTCCAAAGCCAAAGTTACAGCGTTGCTGCCGTCTGAAGTATGCACGTCATATTCTGCCGAAAGCTTGCTGCTTAAAAAGTTTACCAGGTCAGGATGGTCTTCTATTACCAGCAATGTATATTTCTCCAGGCCGGGAGTTAAGACGTTAATTTCCGGCAGGTGCTCAAATTCAGGGTCATCCTGAAGTAACGATGTGTTGTATTCTGTAGTAGTTGTGGCGCTATTTATTTCTGCCTGCAGCAGGTGTTCCCTGCCCTTATTAATCGTAATTACAAATTCGGTACCCTGCCGGGACCTTACTTCTATAGTTCCTTTGTGAAGCGCTATAAATTCTTTAGAAAGGTTCAGCCCTATTCCGCTGCTGTTCTTACTGTTATTCGATGCCCGGAAAAAAGGATCGAACACCATATTTATCTCTTTTTCAGGAATTCCTATACCGCTGTCTTTAAACAGGATCTTCAGGGTGTTATCTGCTCCATCTTTAATAGTTATGGTTATCTTACCATTATCCGGAGTAAATTTAAAAGCGTTAGACAGCAGGTTAAAATATACCTTATCCATAATGCTGTTATCTATATAAACTTCTGTATCCTTATGGTCGGCAACAAGGCGGAAGTCAATATTCCTTCGGGCTGCTTCGCCTTTAAAGTTGGCCATCACCTGGCTGGTAAAAGAGTAGATGTTGGTTTTAGAGGCCCTTAAGTTAAATTTTCGCTCTTCTATTTTCCTGAAATCAAGCAATTGGTTTATAAGGCGCAGCAGGCGATGGGAGTTGCTGTATATCAGTTTTAGCTCATCCATAATGCGGGTACCCTTTATCTTATCGTTTTCTATAAGCGATTCGGCATAGCTTAATATCAGCGTTATAGGTGTTTTAAACTCGTGCGACAACCCTGTAAAAAAACTTAGCTTTGCTTCATTGCTGCGTTGTGCCGCAGCGGCCATTACTTCGATCTCATTTTTTTGGTCGGTAACGGTACTGTTGATCCGCTCCAGCTGCCGTTTTTTGCGTGAAATGGAAATAGTACTGTAAATGCTGTATACGGCAAGGCTGAGTATGATCATAAGGAATAAAGTAAGCAGTCGCACCAGGCTATGCTGCGATGCATATTCCCGCTCCTGTTCGCTTATGTTCTCAAGCTGTTGTTTTATAACCGTTTGCTGCTGGTCTACCTTATCCAACTGGCTCTTAATGATCTCTGCATTTATTTTATCTATAACGATCGTATTCAGAAGGTTATTTTTAGTAATGGGTTCCTTGTTGTATATTTTCAGGGCAAGCCTCAGTGCTTCGTTACCCCCTGTAGGGTAAAGTATGGAAGCCTGCAAAATCCCTTTCTTAACCAGTTCTATCCCACCATTAGGGGTATTAAGGGCATCTACCCCCACAAATTTTATCTTATTCTCCAGGCCAAGTTCCTGTGCAGTTTCCCACGCACCCAGTGCCATACGGTCATTCTGCGCAAAAATGTATTCAATGTCCGGGTCGCTTTGCAATAGCTTTTTTAGCTGTGGCTTTACCGATCTGCTTTCCCAGTCACCATTTATAACGCTTACCAGCTTCATTTGGGGATGCTGGTCTATTATTTGAGAAAAACCCAATCCGCGCTCATAAGCCGGTGACGACGTTTTAAGCCCTGTTATTTCTATTATCTTTCCATTGCCATTGCTGTTAGAAACAATATATTTTGCGGCAATGCGGCCTACCTCTATGTTATCGGCACCTATGTAGGCGGTATACTCTTCGCTGTTTATCTTGCGGTCTACCATAATTACCGGAATGCCTTTTTTTACCGATTTTTCTACAATAGCGGTAAGCGGCTTTGCCTCAATAGGCGATACGATTATAACATCTGTGCCAAGGTCGATGAACTTTTCAATATCCTTTATCTGTTGCTGCACATCGTTATTGGCATCCTTAATTTCTAAATTTACTTCGGGGTGCAGCGATGCTTCTATCACCATGCTCTTGTTTAACTGGCGTCTCCAGTCATCGGTGTTCATTCCTTGGGAAAAGCCGATCTTAACTACTGTGCCATCATTAGGTTTGGCACAGGAAAAGGTTAACAGCAATGCAAATGCTGCAATAAGGAGGTATTTTATACGGGACAAAAAACACGTAGTTTTCATTCGGTTATTAGTCTATAAATAGGTGGGTTCTGTGGCGCGTCCGGACTGTACGAATTTAAAGGAATTTGCCATATGTTATATATTGGTGTAAGGTGCAAGTTAAGCTAAAATAATATGTATGTCAAAATCCATCGTCTGCTAATTAAGTAAAAAAATAAAGGATTGACAATTTAAACGTTATTTAATTCTCTAATATTCAAAAACGCAAGTATCATTTTTATAAGGGCCGGTAACAAAATCGATACTATTTCGTTTTCGTGAATTTCAAAAAACAATATAATCCAATAAAAAACAACAACTTACATTTATTAGAGAATGTAATAAGGTGCATGATATTTAATTGTAACAAAATTAAAAAAGTATACAGCTTTTAACTGATACTTTAGTAAGCGATCCTGAGTTGCGCAACGGATGTTAAACTACAACGTTTACACGTGCATAAAAGATCCTGATCACTTAACCAATATAATCTTTACAATTATGAAAAAACTATTACTTACTTTTCTGCTTTTTATAGCAGGTACAACAATGATGTTTGCGCAATTTCCCAGTGTGGGTATCTTAGGGGCGGCTACTCCTCTTGGATGGAGTGGCAATCAGCCGGATATCGCGATGGCTACTAATGATGGCGTTACGTACACCCTTAACAACATTAGCCTTTATACCGGTGGGTTGAAATTTCGTCAGGACAACAGCTGGCCGCTAAACTGGGGAAATACGGCGTGGCCAAGCGGCACCGGCGTTCAGGACCAGGGCGGTATGGACGTGCCGGTGGTTGTGGGTGTGTACGATATTACGTTTAACCTTACTACCAAAGAATATAGTTTTGTGTATAAGTTCCCGGTAATAGGCATCCGCGGGAACGCCACATCGGTAGACTGGGGAAGCGCGGATGGCGATATACTTCTTTCTACCACCGATGGTGTTACCTACACACGCAACAACTTTACACTGGATAACGGAGGCCTTAAATTCCGCCAGGACAATGACTGGCCTAATAACTGGGGCGGCGCGACATGGCCATCGGGTACCGGTATCTTTAACCAGGATGGTGTCGATGTTCAGGCACAGGCCGGAAGTTACAATATTACTTTTAACCGCACTACACTTGAGTATAATTTTGAACAGGTGTTTATAAGCATCGGTATGATAGGCAGCGCCACAACCGCAGGCTGGGATGGCCCGGACATTGATATGGAGACTGCTGACGGAATTACCTATACCCTGAACAATTATGCACTAACCACAGGCGGACTAAAATTTCGTGAAAATGACGAATGGCCCAACAACTGGGGTGGTACCGACTGGCCTTCGGGCGTAGGGATATTTGATCAGGGCGGGGTAGATATACCTGTACAGGCAGGAACTTACAATATTACTTTCAACCATGTAAGCAAAGTGTATAATTTCGAGAATTCCGAAACAGCAGGTTATACGGAATTTAATTCCAACGGTATTACCATATTCCCCAATCCGGCAAAAGAGGTAATTAACATAGGCAGTACAAATGAGCAATTATCCAACATAACTATATTAGATGTGACAGGTAAGATAGCAGCCAGCTTCACTGCAAATGCTACAAATGCCGCATTGGATATTTCAGCCTTATCTGCTAGTATTTATTTTGTACAGATCTCGACTGAAAAAAACGTCCATACAGCAAAGTTCGTAAAAAATTGATATATTAATTTACCGTCTATTTAAACTAAAAAAATACCTCTATCCTGCGTTGGAGTGGGGGTATTTTTTTGCATAATTATCAGTTGTCCTTTAGCCTGGCACAGTAATAAAACCAAGTTCCACCTTTTATACCTCTCCTATGGCTCTATTTCTTCGCAATAATGGACTCAACTTATCACATGCTTTAAAATTAGAAAGTTTCTTGTCTAATAAAATATTGCCAGTGCTTTGTAACCATTCAGAAGTTAAAGATGTTTTGAATCCCCAACAAGACAAATAAACCGCTACATTTGAAACATAGATAAAATATCTTAATACATCCCCTTAAAGTAAGCCAATTTCTTTAAATCCTGCATAAAATGGTTTGGAATTTTACACTTAGGGTCACTACTCAGGACAACTTTAATAAGTTATTAGAAAGTCGCAAAAATGTCCTTAAATTTCGTTTGAAGTTATATCTTTGCATTGTATAACCGCTATCATGCGTGTACAAATGTCTAATTAACAAACTAATGGTTTGTTTGTGATGTTTATCGATATTTCGATAAATGCTGTACCCTATCTGTACCTAAACACATTGAAATTCAGCAAGATAAAGGCTTTCTAATTTCTGCATTGGTAAATAGCAGCTGCAAACCATCGCAAACAAATACCAATAAAAAAAATATCGTGTTCTTTGTAATCGGTTTGAACGCAATCCTCTATTGTCGAAAGCCCGTTTAGATAAGAATAAATAAACCTGGCTTTGCCATTAGGCGCAATAACCCTTGTATCTTCAGCAGGAACGCCGAAGTCGCTTTAAAAGATCCAGAATGTATCTATGAAGGGCTGAAGCCCGGGATGTGGGACTATGCGCTTTAAGATCATTCTTGTCAATTGATTCGCGACAGGTTAACCACCTATATAGATTTATTAAAATTAATGACCGAATTCACCCAGAACTCGAAATTCTCCTCGTCAACATACAGCCAACAGCGATTTTCCCTCCCAGGCATTATCAAAGGAGTGCATTTTGTCTAAGGAAAAATTCAGTTATAACCAACATTTATAATAAATAATGCCATACTATTAGAGTTATCATTGCTGTAGCCATTTTTTAAACCTTGGGACCTTGAGCCTGCTTACAATCACATTATACTCAATTGAAATGGTAAGGTTAAGTACAACCTTTCTGCTCTCAAGGGCTTCAAAGGATTTTATCGCTTTTTTGTTGATGAGCATCTTACGGTTTATTCTGAAAAAATCTCCTGGATCACATACAGAGTCTATATATTCGAGATTCTTGTATAGTGGGGACTTTTCATTTTTAAAAGTATACAGATAAACAGTTTCAAATTCGATACAAAACGCAGCAATTTCTTCGACACTTTTAATAATAGTTCGTCCACGGTACTGCGTAAGGAAATTTTGCTGATAAGCTGTCGGCAACTCATTTTCCATCTGGAGAGGCCGGGTTTTAATTGTCTGCAAAAAAAGCTTTTTATACTTATCCAGCGAAGCAGCAATTTCTTCTGCCCTAAAAGGCTTTAAAATATAATTAATACCATTGTTTTGTATGGCCTGAAGGCTGAATTCATCATAGGCAGTACAAAAGATAACCGGTATGGTGATATCTACATGCTTAAATATCTCAAAACTTTTTCCGTCGGAAAGCTGTATATCAAAAAACAAAAGGTCAATACGGGTACTGTTACAGGCCAGGTAAGCAACAGCCTCAGCTATCGATTCTAAATGCTGTATAACTGTAAAACCTTCATTGCTTTCTATAATTTCATGCAACAACCTGGCCGTGTGCTGCTCATCTTCAACAATTACAACATTCATATTTTAATAAGTTTAAGTTTTACGCAAAAAACATTTTCATTTTGTGTAAAACACATACCATTTTCTATACCCAGTAAATCATAGCGCCTTTTAAGATTTCCCAGTCCATACCCCGACGGTTCCTTATTTTCCATCTTTGGGTTAATATTATTCTCAACATTTATATAACCATCTGCAGATGTGTAAACATTAATCAGTAAAGGTACTTTGCTGCTCATAGCATTATGCTTAAAACAATTTTCTGCTAAAAGCTGTAAGGATAAAGTGGGCAAAAACCAATTTTGAAAAGCATCATCAATCATCAGCTTCATGTGCACACCGGATTCATTACGGCTTTTCATCAGGAATAAAAATGCCTCCAGGACTTTTAGCTCTTCAGATAAGGTAAGCGTAGTATTTTCATTATATTTAAGGGCCTGCCTGTAAAAATCGGCGAGGTTTAGTATAAATTCTTCTGATTGTGGATGGTTACTGTGTACCATCCCCCTGAGAGTGTTAAGCGAATTGAACAAAAAATGGGGGTCTACCTTGCTGCGAAGCGCTTCAAGCTGCACACGGTAATTTTCTGTTTGTACCTGCTCTTTTTCAAGTTCCAGCCTTACTACTTTTCTATTAGTGCGCAAAGCATATTGAATTATAGTAAAAGGGATGATTGCTAAAAAGGATTTGTACACAAACAACCATTTTACCGGCCTGTTTCTAAAAAAGGAAAGAATGAAAAAATATTATATATAACTATAAAAAAGATTGCGCAACCGAGAACTATTTTAAGCCATTTATAGGTTTGGGCCTTGGTATTGATAAAATACAAAAGGTGCCAAAGCAGGTAAAGCATTACAGAAATAACCGTCCAGCGTAATATCGTGTCGATGTTTATATTAGCGGATTCTATGTATTCATGCGATGTAATGTAATTTAATACCGGAAACAGCAGGCATAATACAATAGGTAAAATTTTTTCTAATGGCAGTTTCATAAGCAGATAATTACCGCAAAGCTAACAAATTAAGACACATTACTTTTGCTGCTGGCTCACAATTCTCCCATCCATCATGTCAATGATCCTGTCGCAACTAGCGGCAAATTCATCATCGTGGGTAACGGCAATAATAGTTTGCCCGCGATCTTTCGCAAGCTGCCTGAAAATCTCAAATACTACTTTTGTGTTTTTAGAGTCCAGGTTGCCTGTAGGTTCATCGCCCATGATAATGGAAGGGTCGTTAATAAGTGCCCGGGCAATGGCAACACGCTGCTGCTGCCCACCCGATATTTTACTGGCAGGCTTATCTTCCTGGCCTTTAATATCCAGCATTTCCAGCAGGCCCATGGCCTTTTCACGAATTTCTTCTACCGGTTTCTTTTTTAGCTTAAGAGCCGGAAGCATTACGTTATCTAATACCGAAAATTCGGGTAATAGGTAATGAAACTGAAAAACGAATCCGATATGCTCGTTGCGGAACGGTGCCAGCTTATTTTGCTTTAGCCCGGTAAGTGTAGTGCCATTTATCGCTATTGTGCCTTCATACTCGGTATCCATCGTAGAAAGCAGGTACAGTAATGTTGATTTCCCACTGCCCGATTTACCCGTTATAGCTACAAATTCGCCGGGGTTTACATCAAAATTAATGTCTTTAAGTACCTGGAACTTTACAGGCTCTACAAAATACTTGTTTATATTTTTAGCAGAAAGTGCATACATAACTAAAAAATTTATCCTCTTAAAATTTCTACAGGGTCTATTTGAGATGCCTTTTTCGCAGGCAGGTAACCGGCCACAAAGGTTACCATGAGGCCAAAAAGCATGGCCAGGATATAATCGGAGGCATTGTATGAAATAGGCAATGATGTAAAGGAAGCAATCCGGAACGGAATACGGTCTACAACGGCGGATATGCCATAACCCAGCAATAAGCCTAATACCCCGCCTATTAGCCCGATAATTACAGATTGTGTCAGGAATATCTGTATGATGTCTTTACCATCAAAGCCCATGGCTTTTAATATCGCTATCTCGCGTATTTTTTCGTTCACGGTCATGTTCATGATATTATATATACCAAAACCCGCTACTATGAGTATGGTTAAGGAAACCGCAACAGCTATTATATCCCTCAGCGTATTGGCCGACTCAAGCTGGCTGTTTCCTTCCTGCCACGCCTCGGTTTTGAAAGATATGTTGTCCCGCACCCTGTCGGCAATTTTTCTTGCATCGTTATAATCATTTACATTGGCCAGGACATCGGTGGCATAGCTACGATTCTTGTTTAAAAGTTGTCTTGCCGTGTGTATCGATATCAATGCTTTAGATTTATCTACACTGCCCGAGCCGGTTTCCAGGATACCTACCACACGGAATATTTTTGTAACCCCATCAGATGTGGTAAGGGTAATGTTGTCGCCCAATTTAGAGCTCGTTTTATCGGCAAGGCCACTGCCCAGCACAATACCATCCGGGCGCCTGTCCAGTTCGTTTAGGCTGACCTGGGTAATGTAAGTAGCGGTATTAAACAGAAGGTTTTCATGCTGTACATCAATACCGGAAAGTGTTCCGTTTACTTTAGTAACCCCATTCCGAAAAAAAACGTTCTGGTTTACCTGCTCTGTTACCGCCACAATGCTTTTGTCTGCTTTAAGGATGTTAACAACATCCTTTGCATTTTTAATGCCTTCGGTATAACTTATATTTTTGCTGTTGCTTACCCATAATAACGTATCGGCAGATTCAGGCTGGTTTAAAATGGGCTTTGCCTCTCCTGTAAGGTCGTTATAAACCCTTATATGGGCCATGGTGGTGAAAGTTATTTCGGTTTGGGCACTGTTTACACCATCCATAAAGCTATTCATAAAAATATACATGGAAATACCAAAGGTAACGCTCAGCACAGCCACGGCAAGCTGTTTTAAGCGCGAGGTGAGGTGTACCCATGATATTTTGTTGTTTGTATTATTCATTTTTACCTGAGTCAAGGTTCCAGTTAATACCTGCAAAAAGGCCATTGCTGTCATGAGAAGGATTGCGTTCGGCGCCCTTTGTGTTTCCGTTGGAAACATGCAGGTGCCTTGCCCCAAAAAATATTGAGGCTGTATTGCTAATAGCAATTTGCACTCCCAGGCCATACTTTGTAGTGCCGTTCCAGTAGGTACCCAGGCGTGAATCTTGGGTTGTGGGCTGAGGGAAATTATCAAGAAAGTATACTATCCCCCCACCCGATTCAAACCAAAATTTCCAGGATGGCCTGTTGATCATATAAAACCGTGCGAACGGCCTTATAGAAAAACCCAAAGGATTGTTATACTCGTCAAAAGGATTGGTCATGCTAAATTCGGCACCTACAGACATCCATTTTCTCAGCATAAAGTTTACCCCCGTATTACTTTGCACTACAGTTGTGTAGGGATATTTGTAGCCAAAGGTTATACCCCCCTCTGTATAAACAGAAAGACGGTTAGTAAGAGCGCTGTCTTTTGCTGTAAGCAATAAGCCCCCGGCCACCACTACCGCCGGAATTATGAAGCCCATATTGGTATGCAACTCTACAGGTTTAAAACCTAAAGGATTTTGATACCATTTATCACCAACCGGATATTGCGCCTTTACCGTAAGGGTAAAGCCAACCATAATAAGTAAGATAACTTTCGTTTTCATATCCTTTAATTGGTTTGCATCATATCTCCAGATTCTTTTTTCTCCTCTTGATTTGCAACCTGCAATACGTCATTTTCGGTAAGTCCGCTTTTTACCTCTATAAGCCTGCCGTATTTTTTGCCAGTCTTTATTTTCTTTTCATCCCCGTTTTTCAGGAGTACTGTATTATCTCTTATCAAAGCGTCAACCGGTACAAGCAATACACTTTTTCTTGTTCCCGTAACAATATTGGCCTGCAACTGTGTGCCTGATAGTATAACATTCGCTGGTACCGTAAAAGTAGCCTGCACCACATAAGATTGTTCTGTTTCATCAAAGGCAGGCAGTATCTTGGTAATTTTTGCCGTAAAAGAACTGTCGGGGTAAGTATTTAGGCTAATGGCGGCTTCCTGGCCTAAGCGCAACTGTACAATATCTTCTTCTGCAACGTAAAGTTTTAAAATATACGGTCCGCTGCCAATACGGGCTATTACTTCGCCCTTTCGCACCAGTTCACCTTTCTTTTTATAAACATTAATTATCCTGCCGGGTTTATCGGCAGTGAGGGTATAATTATCCAGTAAATCCTGCTGGGCCTGTAACTGGGTGCGGCTTCTGCCGGCATTCAGCTGCA
This sequence comes from Flavobacterium album, assembly GCF_003096035.1. Taxonomy (NCBI): domain Bacteria; kingdom Pseudomonadati; phylum Bacteroidota; class Flavobacteriia; order Flavobacteriales; family Flavobacteriaceae; genus Flavobacterium; species Flavobacterium album. Next base: position 3,325,100 of record NZ_CP029186.1, read on the forward strand.
GTGCGTTTTGTGCTTCATCATACTTTTGCTGAAGCGCCTTCAGGCTGTTTTGCGAAGCCTTATATTTCAGTTCTGCATTTTCAAGCTCAAGGGGCGAAACAGAATTTGTTTTGCGTAAACCGGCATAACGCTCATAGTTAAGCTTATCTAACGCCAACTGGCTTTGAGCCTGGTTTATCTCGGCCTGTATCTGTAAAAGCTGTGGCGATGAATTTCCTGAGTTTTTAAGTGCATCTTGGTATACCAGGCTGCTTTCTTTCACCTGCGCGCTTTGCACGTCGCTTTTTATCCTGGCCAGGAAGGTACCTACAACCACAGTATCCCCTTCTTTTACCGGAATCTCAAGTATAATACCATCGGCATTTGCAGAAACTATATATTCATCGTCCTGGGTAATTTTCCCGCTGGCAAAAACAGCCTCCTGAATCGTTTTGCGCACGGGTTGTATTTGTTCCTTCTTTCCACAGGAAATAACAGTAAATAGAAACAATATGTAAAAAGTAATTCGCCACATAGGTATTACGGTTGTGTAGTTATAGTCTGCCTAATGTATATTTGATAATAGCTTACATAGTAATTGCTTAAAGACTGCATATACTGGTTTTGCACGGCAAGTAAATCTGCAAATTTATCCAGGCGTTCATCCAGGCTAATGATACCGCTATTGTAACGGTTAGCGGTAAACACATCGTTTTGCTGCTGTAAATCCAAAATCTCTCCCTGTTTTTGTAACTCCTGCACCGATTTTTGATATTGCAGCACCAGGGTTTCATCATCTTTTTTAGCCTGTATTTCCTTGCTTTCTAAAAGGGTTTGCTGCTGCTCAAACGCCAGATTTGTCTGCAATACCTTTTCGCGGGTGGCGAGGCCATTAAAGATGGGCACACTTAGTTTAACCCCAAACAGTTGCTGAGACAGCTGGTTGGTATTGCCAAAATTTAAAAAACTATCGCCGGCCCATGTATAATTATATTGATACAAAAGGTTAAGCGAGGGATAGTACAACGATTTTACCTGTTTTAATCGGGCTTCAGCCATTGTTGCCTGGGCCTCCTGTAATTGTACCTCTGGATGAGGGCTATTTATGGTTGTTTCTTCAAGGGGGACATCCTGTATATTTATGGAATCCGTTACTACTATCGGTCCGCTGATATTGAGCTGCCGCTGTAGCTTATAGTATAGTTCTTTAACCGAGTATTGCAGGTTATCCAGGTTATTTTTTGCCTGTAATTGCTGTATTTTGGCACGATTAAGGTTTTCCTGGGTTATAATGCCCTTACCATACTTCTCAGACGAAGTTTTAAAAATACTGTCGGCTACCATCAGGTTTTCTGCGCTTATAGCAATGTACTTTTCTGTAAGCAGGATGGCATAATAGGTTTGTGCCAGTTCGTTAAAACTATTGTAACGTATAGCAGTTGCCGAGGCTTTATTAACGGCCTCCTGCGCCGCAGTGGTTTTTAACTCAAACCATTTTTCAAAATCAAGCACATTCCAGTTAGCCTGCAGCCCTGTGGTATAAAGGTATTTCCTGCCAAAAGTAAACTCGTTATAGCTGCCTGCCGGGGCTGTGGGGTCAAACAGGTTTGCAGGTACCAGTGTAGGCTGTAGTGTGATATTATCGGTATATCCGCCAGAAGCATTCACTGTGGGCAGGAGCGCTTCTTTAGCAGCCCGGGACTGCGAATGGCTAATTTTTTGCTGTATGTCAGCATTTTTTATGGCCGCCGCATGGGCATCAGCATAGGCCAGAACTTCCTGCAAAGAGCCGAAACGCTGCTGCGCAAACGCCTGAAATCCGTATGAAAACAGTACCAGTAAAAAAAGCTTTTTCATAAATCCTACTGTTTCTGGCGGTGCCATTTCTGTGATTTTGAAACAGGCCCGTAAGAGCCCTTAATCTCAATTGTATTGGTATTTTTTATTGTAACCGTGCAGTCCATTTCTTTATTTTTCTTAATAACATGCAATGTACCTTTGTAGCTTGTACCTACTTTCTTTAAACCGGTAATTTGCTTTTTACCAATTAAGGAATTGTCTTCGGCTTTTAGTATAATAGCCTCATATATACCCGAATTTTGGGTAAACTCCAGTACACGGGTTTTATCTTCATTTATCCATTTACCGGATAAATCATTATCAATAGCGATTACAGTATTGAATTGAAGTAGCGTAAATAACGACAGTAGAAAAATCATTTTGTAATATTTTTAGGTAAAGTTGCAGAGTTTGTAATTAATGCCTGATTTAAAAATGACTCAAATGGACATATTTGACAGTGAATTGAACAAATCAGGATTTAGCAAGGGCACTTACCTATGCTGCCATCTTATTTCGCACAGACGGGATATTTAGTTCAGACGATCAATTTTATAATTTTCAGATTATTTTCCATTTGAACCCGATATCGTGAAAAATCGTGGGGGTATAACACAGGAACAAATTGCAGAAACAGAAACGGACACAATGGCCAATAAAATAAAATATAAATGATCCTGCTTATGCCAATTAAAGATTATACATTGATCTATGATAATATCGGTGGTCTCCACTTTTGGTGGATTTTGCCAGCATTTTTTTAAGCCTGATTATACATGACACCTATTTCTATTGGATGCATAGTTTATTTCAATTATGGCCCTTATTTTCGTTTTTGGGATAAGATAATAAAACCAAAATAACTGATTATGCAAAAAATATGACGAAATTCAACAAAAGAGATTCCCTGACTGAATTAAAAGGTTTTGCGCTTAATTTGCAAGCGCTTTTAATCAATCTCAATAGTCGTAGATCAACACTCATCTGCAATTTCTGGTACAATATGGACTTTTCAACTTAAACGCGGTCACAATTGCCGTAACCCAACTGAGGGGTTGGTGCATCCAAAGTGTCGGTAAGCAGAGGAATCTTAATACGCACCTTCTGCTAACAATCTCAATGCTGTTACGAAAAAAAACCTACTTAGTTTTTATTAAGTAGGTTTTCTATTAATCTTCCTTACTGAAATAGCAATGTATAAAAACTTCATTATCAGAAAAAAGCAATTATTTACGCTAACCCAGCCCGATTAAAACCTGTCGCTTAAATTACAATTGTTCAGGATCGGGCGCGTTGACCTCATTTGCCGGTATCTTCTAAAAAATGATTTTTCTGCTTGCCTTAACTCCACCTACTGTGCTTACCTGTATAATGAGCATCTGTTCTTCGGCCTGCAGCGTTGTGATCGAAGTCCTGGAGTCATTAATATTACCTGTCCTATACAACAGCCTTCCCCTGACATCATAAACAGCAACCGATTCCATATCTGAATTGCCCGAGCTAATGTTAATGGCATTGCCCTGTTTGTACACGATTATGCTGTTAGCATTAAATTCAGGAATATCAGTATGCAATGCCTCAGCATATACCACATCGAACCTGCCCGTTATTATTCCGGCATCGGTTGTAAATTCATAAGGATTCACAAGGTTGTGGATTACACCCAAAACATTATCCCTTAAGTATATTTCCTGCCCTTGGGTAAATACCCCGTCAAAATGGTCTAATGAAATCGTATAGTTACCGGCAGTGGTAATTTTATATTCCATTGGAACCTCGTCCGATGCGTCAAATGCCGGCCGTGCCTGTATTGCAAATTTGTTTTCTCCTGCAAGTGAGTAGATCGCAATCTCACCATCGGTAAGCGCTTTTCCATCCCAGCTAAAATCGCGGCCTAATGTTGTGAATGGCGTATAGGCAATTGTCGCTTGCCCGAAAGCGCCATTGGCATTGGAAAGATTAAGCCACAGCCTTGACTTGTCTGAAGCATCCATCGCCGATCGGAACATTTGGCCATTATTCATTGCAACCCGCATTTCATTGTTGAATGCTACTGTGCTGCCTGTTGCCTGCACGATAAAGCCCTGCCCTGAGTTGATGACCCAGTTCTCACTGTCATCCGGGTTATCAAATACACCGTTGCTGCTGTCCCCAAACACATTGCCTGAATTTTTGTTATAGCCGGCCAGGGTTAGTGAAGCGTAGCTCGAGGTATTCTCATCATTTTTTTTCCTCCAGAAATAGATGGGGGTATCTTCGGCTAAATTATTTTGGTTGGCTTCAAAGAAAGCCGCTATGTTTATGGATGAAGGGTAAGGGTTCCCTATTCCGTTGAAGCCATTTATTCCATCAGCCATACCAGTTACCGGTACATCTACATTACCATTGTTAGGCACGCCAATAAAATTTCCTGTCCACGGTGTTGGTGCAATAGCATCGCTTACATAAGCAGGATGGCTATTCGAAACACGGATTAAGTAGCTTTTGCCTTCCGCAAAATCCGTTGTTGCCGGAGACTGTATTGTCGCATAAGCATCGCTTAATGGGTTATATGTATAGAACCTATTATCCAGTGTCTGCTGCGAGAAAGCCTTCAGCTTCTGCCATGCTACCGGTGATGCCCATAAGGCATAATCGAGCCGGTACATCGGTGCGCTTTCTTTTATTACAGATATGGTTCCCACATTATCAACATCATCTGACTGGATAAGGTTGGCATTGTGCTGTATAGTGAATGTTGCATTATTATTATCAACTGTTACAGCTCCTTTTATGGTAAAGTTATCTCCCTCTGCTATCACTACGTCGCCACTGTTCACCGTAAGCGAACAGGCAGTTATATTTCCGTTTTCAGTTGAATTATAATCACCATTTATGACAGCGCTGTATTCATAGCTTACCGGAGTTCCATTGCTCCATTCTGTGCCATTCCATGCAGTGGTCATACCGCATACCATGAGTTTATACTCGTAAGCGCCCATGTCTACAGCAGGTCCGTAAAGCCTTTCATTTCCGGCAAGGTCAGTCGCTGTGGCTGCATTATTAAAGTAGGAAGTGTTTCCTGCATTTATCGCAGGACTTCCCTGCTGTAAAGTGTAATCGAGGTTAGCAGCATTAGTGAATAGAGGATCGGCGCCAAACGTATCGCCGCCGTTATTGCCAAATTCCGGAGGGAGCAGGCAATTGACAAAAGTCATTGGCTCAAGTGTTTGGAAGTTACCCGCTATAATGCTGTTTATCATAACTATTGAGGAGTTATATCCGTAAAAGGAATACTCCCCCATACCACTATTATACCCAAATGTACTGTTTACAATCTCTACATTGTTCATGCTGGCGATCATAACTGCGCCAACCCCGTAAATCGAGGTATCATTATTAGCGACGAGAACATTTGTCAACTTCAGCCCATTACCCTGTTCGCAGTAGAGTCCCGATCCGTGATTAAATGCTGTATTCGATAGTATTTTTACATTAGTTAGTTCCGATCCTTCAGAATACCTCATGAAAATCCCCCGGTCCTTGTTATGCTTAAGAGTACAGTTCCTTATTTGTATCGCCATCTGCTGAACACGCACACCTGACAAGGATGCATTTGATATAGTGAAACCATCCACCGTTGCGCTTCCGCCTTGTATTCCTGCATAAATTACATAGGTGGAGTTATCGCCGTACATATCCAGTGGCCGGTCGTTAGCATCATAAGTGTCGTTATCATTAATATCCCCGCTAAGTACGGTTTGCGCGGCAGGGTTAGTGAGATCCCGTTGCGCAACAGAGGTTTCATTACCTATAAAATGGCCATATAATTTAACAGTATCCAATAATACAAATGATCCGTTTGTTGGAACTGGCTTATACGTTCCGCCTGCTACCCATACCTGCGTTATTGTGCCGGGCGCTATGGCATTAACATCCATTGCAAAATGTAATGCATTACCGAGTTCACCTATTGCATCTTCCCACGAAGTGCCCGTGCCCGTTGCATTTTTCTTTACAAATAAGATATCTGACATAACGAGATATACCTTTATCCCGGTGCGCGCGCTTTCGCAGCCGTTCAACGTTTGGGAAACAAAATAAGTTCCTGTAGAAAGCTGAAGAGAAGACGCTACAGGTGTGCCACCCGATGAAGAAGTGTACCATTTTAGATCTGTACCCTGGGCCGAAATATCTGCAAAGGTTACAGGCGTGTTAAATACCTGATCTGACGGTGCCGATGGCGGAGGAGTATAAGTGCTTACTGCCACAGCTGTCCGTGGGCCCTCGCACATCACTGTTTGTGAAGCATAATACGTACCGTTAGTCAATACCTCAGATTGCAGCAATACTTCGCCACCTTCTGCCTGGCTGTACCACGTTATACTTGCACCATCGGCCACAAGGTCGGCGACAGTTGCGGGTCCGCAAAAGTTTTGGGCTGAGGCCGCAGGCGCTGCAGGGACTGAGTTTACAGTAACTGATATTGTTGTTCGTGAACTTTCATAGCCGTTTAATGTTTGCGAAACATAATACGTGTCGCTGGCTACAGCGCTATTTGCTGCCAGAGCCGCACCGCCTGTTAAAGCAGAATACCACTTAAGGTCAGTACCCGTAGCGAGGAGGCTGGCCACTGTAGTAGTGCCGCAAAAATTTTGTGCCTGTGCTGTAGGGGGGTCGCTTTGGTGTTCATAAGCGCCCATATCTATAGCAGCGCCATATAGCCTTGGCTGGCCCGAAAGGTCGATGGATGCAGCAGCGTTAGCAAATAGCGATGTATTGCCAGTATTGCGCGCGGGGCTTGTCCCGGAAAGCCTGTAGTCAGCACCCGCAGCATTAATGAAAATTGCGTCAGTATCAAGGTTGCCGCCGTTATTTGTACCAAAATTCCCGTTCCATGCGGCGCTGCCGCCGCTTCCCTGCACAATACTGTTGTACCAGGCGGGAGTTCCTCCGTTTATTGTAACAGCATTATTATATATAATCGAGTTCTTTATTTGCGGTGTTCCGTTCTGGCTATAAAAGCCCGCACCGGTCGCGGCGGTGTTGCCTGCAACTGTGACGTTGAGTATTGAAGGCGAGCTGTTAAGCAAACTCAGGCCGCCCCCAAGGCCACCCGTACCCAAAATCGTGTTATTAGCTACAAGTACATTTGTGAGCGCAGGAAACGAGTCGTAAGCATAGAGGCCGCCGCCGCGCCTGGCTGCACTGTCTGTCGTACCAAGAATGTTACCGGTTATAGCCACGTTCGTTAATACAGGGCTGCCGTTATTAAAGTACAGTCCCCCACCTTCCGCTGATGCATAGTTATTCTTAACAATAAGGTTTGTTAATGTCGGGCTCGTGTTGTGGCTGAACATCCCACCACCCTGACCACCGTAACCGTTTGTGATAGTGAACCCGTCGAGTAGTGCCGCATTGGTAACTCCGTTATTATCATTGACAATCACCGCAGCATTATTACCCAGCAGGACTGTTATGTTTGCTGTCCAGTTCCTATCGGCAAATGCAGGATTGCCTGTGGCAGCAAATCCTCCGTAGATCTTCACACCTTCCTTCATCGAAAAAGACTGGCCCGATGCCGGCTGGTAGGTGCCTGCCGCTACATAGAGATGCCAACCAGACGATGAGCTATTTATTGCCGACTGAAGATTGCCAGTCGCGTTAGCCCAGGAGGTACCGTCACCCGTCCCGCCCTGCTTTACATAGCGAACTGTTTGTGAGGACATGGTAAGTCCGGAAAATATAATTAGTAAAAAGCCCGCGAATTTTAGCTTGCGGCAGGTAGAGTAAAATGTTATCATGCAGTAGTAATTAGTGGGATTTAATCTGCCGCTAAATAACTGCTAATTCTTATGCTACCTTTATTTTAAATATAGATTAAAGCGGGACATCAGAATAAAATCATTTCTGTACTATATTCTAAATCAATGCTTTAATTTTTTATTGTGTTGGGTCAGTACATATTCCATGTCTTTTTCGTCCGTAATACCCATTTTTTTCCTGATACGGTATTTTCTTTTACGGACAGCCTCGGGCACAACTTTTAAAATAATTGAGAGATCTTTATAAGGCAGATTTAGATTGAGGAGGGCACAAAAATACAGGTCGCTTTCACTGAGCTGCGGATAAGCCTTGCCCAGGCTTTCTATAAAGCCGGTGTTCGAACTGGTGAATGTTTCGCGAAAACGGTCGCCGTAATCAGTATCCCCTATCAGGGATTTCAATTCTGTCGTATCAGCATTAATGTCCGGGCTGAGGTTTGCAAAGTCGTTAAGATATTTCTCAATACTCCCTGTTTTTTCTTCAATGTTTTTTAATTGTTCCTCTTGCTCTTTAATCTCAGCAGACATCTTTTTATTTAACATTTGTGCTGCCTTTTGCCCCGCTACCAATTCCGCAATATCAGATTGATTTTCGGCTAATTTTTTCCGATGCTGAACCGTTTTATAGAGGTAACAAGACATCAATGCTGCCAACAGTGTTAATGGCAGCCATATCCAAAGCAATTTTTTATTTTCAGTGCTGTCAACAGATTCCTTTAATTTTGAATTGATCTTTTTCAGCGTATCATTTTTTTTACCCTGGAATTCGTGCTGGATACCTGCCTGCATTGTTATCACTGCTTTTTTATCCTGTGTGCTATTAAGAGTGTCCAAAAGCTCTATGGTAGTTTTTGCGCTCGCAAGTGCCATATTATGGTCGCCCATTTTTTTATAAACTTCAATTTTTGCCTTTTCATAGCGTGCAAGGTCCTGCAGGTTTGCCTTATTTTTAAAGGTGCTGTTATCAACGAGGGCAATTACTTCCTGTGCCCTGTCCATTTTTTTTAGATAAACAAGTAATCTGAGATAAAGATCGGCCACGGGCACTGCCCTTCCCGAATTTACGGATGACAAGAGGTAGAATGCTTTTTCGTAATATTTTTCACACTGCACAAAATTCCTTTTTTGGGTTTCGAGCCTGCCTAACGTAGAATAGGCACTACCTATAAGTTCTTTGTCGCTAAACTGTCCAAGTCCGGCTATAGCCTCCAGAAGCGACATTTTAGCCATATCCACCTTACCTACATTGATGAGGCATTCACTGTAATTGATAAGCGTTAAGTAGTAGTTTTTGAGCATGCCCGCCTTTTTAAACCCCTGTAGCGTTTCCTCATACAAATCTATTGCAAACGGGTAGTTGCCAATATTCATATAGGTATTGGCAAGGCTTTGCTTGATAGGCATCTGGTCTTTTTTATTCTTTGCCTTCTCAAATAAACTAAGTGCCTTAGTGAGAAAAGGAATTGCATCCTGGGGGCGTAACATGGCATTATAATTGGCCGCGATCTCACCATATACTGTTGCCAGCCCTTTTGGGTCGTTTATTGCCAAATACTCGTTTTCTGAAAGGTTCAGCAGCTGCAATGACTTACTGTAATCTGTTTTTTTACGATAGGGAGCAGCCATTAGCCTGAGAACACGGGCACGGTATAAAGGTAAGCCCACTGAAAAATCAAGGGCTTTTTCGTAGTACAAAATAGAGGAATCGGGATTATTCTTTACAAGATAGTAGTAACCGCTGTAAATATTTGCCATGGCATAAACCGTATCATGCTGCTTTTTTATATTAAGAACCTGGCTAATAAGCACTCTCGCGCTATCCGGTTTAATAAAAAGAAGTTTTTCTATATCCGATAGCTTTTTTTCCGTATCTGATTTTTGAGCATTGCAAACTCCCATAGCTAATATTAAAAGCAGAGCGAAAAATCGTTTCATCAAATGGATGTTGTAGTGGTTACGATACTAATCACATTCTAAATATATTAAATCATATAATAAACATGATGCATTTAAATAAAAATCAAATTTAGTATTTTAATATCCATAATTCGAGACAATATAATTTTGTTGGTGAACATTTAAAATAATATTCAAAGAGTATATAATGGTGATATTAATGTATTAATAGAAACTAATTTACTTTTTATGAGCTTTAAAGCATCCTTATTAGTACCATCGTTATCGTTGTAATCGATATCGCCCTTAATATTATAGTCAGATCACCGTCATAGAAATCTGCAACAGTATATTTAGTATAGTTAATTAGTTATCTGGTAGAAGTTGATTTTGAAGTAATCAGGGACAGTCACCGTTGAAGTAGTTAATCAGATCGATTTTCTTTTTCCTTTGAAATTAGGATTATGGTCATTTGACTTTTTATCCCTAGCTTTTTTTCGAATGATATTGGTTCCTGATGAACCCTTATTAGCGTTATAAACATCCGCTCTTTGATTACTTTACATAGTGATTTGATTTTAAATTATTAACCCCCAAGTTAATCAATTAATCAATCAAAAAAATACTTTGCTTTAATTTGTAGTCCTGGTTTTTACCCATTTTCTTATATTTACCTGCCTTAAACCAATCAAATCTTTAAGACACAAATCTGTCATAACAAATGCTACCATTATGAGATATAATATAGTAAAAATCTTTTTTCCGTTACACGGCCAGGATATAGGAAAAGATGTAACCACTGAATTAACATCAGGAAGAATTGCTGAAAGTTTTGATACCCTATCAGAAAAAATAATAGTTCATAAGATTGTTGACCCTCATTATGGCAAAAGAAAAGACTTAGTTATAATAGTTAAGAACAATACAACAGATGACATTCAATTGTACAGATTTCCTGAATCAACAGAAGGGAATTATGTTGTTGATATTGTAATACATTAAACGTTATAAATACAACACCCAACATTACACTAACCACAGCTGGCACAAAATGCAAAACAACTTCAATACCGTATTAGAAAAATACCGCAAAATAGCTTTTAGCGAACGCGATAAGGGCGACCGCTTTGAAAGGCTTATGAAAGCGTATTTGCTTACCGACCCTAAGTATGCCTACAAATTTAAAAAAGTATGGCTGTGGAATGAATTTCCCGGTAAAAACGACCTGGGCGGCGGCGATACCGGTATTGATTTGGTTGCGCTTACCATAGAGGGCGATTATTGGGCAATACAATGCAAATGCTTTCAGGAAACCAGCACCATAGATAAGCCTGCCGTTGATAGTTTTTTATCTACCAGCAGCCGCACATTTAAGGGAGAGGATTTAAAGACACACCACTTTGCACACCGACTTTGGATAAGCACTACTAACAAATGGGGCAGCAATGCTACGCAATCCATAAACAACCAGCACCCGCCCGTAAGCAGGATAAATCTTTCTGACCTAAGAGAAGCCCCGCTGGACTGGGTAAAGTTGGATAACGGCATTACCGGCGAGGTAGCCCGCACCGCTAAAAAAACACTTAGGGAACACCAAACCAATGCCTTAAATAATACACACGCCCATTTTATAAATAACGACCGCGGCAAGCTGATAATGGCCTGTGGTACGGGTAAAACATTTACCTCCCTGCGCATTGCCGAAAAGGAAACTAACGGCAAAGGCTTCGTTTTGTTTTTAGTTCCCTCTATTGCGCTATTGGGTCAAACCCTTAATGAGTGGTATGCCGATGCAGTAGAGCCTATTAATGCTATTTGTATTTGCTCTGACCCTGAAATTACTAAGAACCGTAAAAAGCTGGAAGATATCGATACCTCATCGGTGGTAGATTTAGCCTTGCCTGCCTCTACTAATGTAGATAACATACTGCACCAGTTTGCCGCACTCAATACCCTTCGCGAAAGCGGTATCACGGTCGTATTCAGCACCTACCAAAGTATAGAGGTTATTGCCAGGGCACAAAAGGAACTGGCAAAAGTACAGCCGGAATTTGCCGAGTTTGATCTTATTATTTGCGATGAGGCACACCGTACCACCGGCGTATCTATTGCGGGGGAAGACGAAAGCGCATTTACAAAGGTGCATAACAACGACTTTATTAAGGCTAAAAAACGCCTGTATATGACTGCCACCCCGCGCCTGTATGATGATAACGCAAAAAGCAAAGCCGCTCAGGCAGAGGCGTTATTATGCTCTATGGATGATGAAAAACTGTATGGTACTGAAATATACCGCATAGGCTTTGGTGAGGCGGTTGAAAAGAACCTACTTACCGATTATAAAGTACTGATACTTACCCTTAGCGAAAACGATGTGCCGCCGGCGGTGCAAAAAATGATCGCTGATAAGGAAAGCGAAATTAATACCGATGATGCCAGCAAACTGATAGGCTGTATTAATGCCTTATCTAAAAAAGTATTGGGCGATAACGGTATGATCAGGGATACCGACCCCGAACCGATGCGCCGTGCTGTGGCATTTTGTCAAAGCATAGCAGCCTCTAAAAAGATAACGGCCACCTTTGAAACTGCTGGCGATACCTATATTGATGAGCTGCCAAGGGATGAGCAAAGCAAAATGCAAAAGGTAAGCAGTATGCATATAGATGGCACTATGGATGCCACCCAGCGAAACGAATTGCTTTCATGGTTAAAAGATGAGCCTGCCGATGGCGAGTGCCGTGTGCTCACCAATGTGCGCTGCCTTAGTGAGGGTGTAGATGTACCCTCGCTGGATGCGGTTTTGTTCCTCTCTGCACGTAACTCCCAGGTAGATGTAGTGCAAAGCGTGGGGCGCGTTATGCGCCGGGCAGATGGCAAAAAATACGGCTATATCATTATCCCGGTAGTTGTGCCTGCTAATGTGGAGGCCGATAAGGCACTGGATGATAACGAACGCTATAAAGTGGTGTGGACGGTATTAAACGCCCTACGTGCGCATGACGACCGTTTTAATGCCACTGTGAATAAGATAGAGCTTAACCGCAACAGGCCTGCCCAGATTATGGTGGGCGGTACTGAATATGGCTTTGATGGCGATGGCAACCCGGTTAAAAAAGAGTATGGCGACGGCACGGCCAATGCTGCCGATATTGCCGCGCAGCTATCCTTACAGTTTGAGCAGCTGCAAAACGTGGTGTTTGCCCGTATGGTGCAAAAGGTGGGCGACCGCCGCTACTGGGAGCAATGGGCAAAATCGGTAGCGGAGATTGCGCAGCGCCAAACCGAGCGTATTACGAAAATTATTAATGAGGATGCAAAGCACGAAAAGGAGTTTGAAAAATTCCTGAACGGGCTGCACCAAAACATAAACCCCTCTATAACCAAATTGCAGGCTATAGAAATGCTGTCGCAGCACATTATTACCAAGCCGGTATTTGATGCGCTGTTTGAGGGGTACAGCTTTGTAAACCACAACGCCATAAGCCAGAGTATGCAAAAAATGCTCGACCTGCTGGAAGAGCAAAGCCTGGAAAAAGATGCCGAGACGCTGCAAAAGTTTTATGACAGCGTAAAAATGCGGGCGGCAGGCATAGACAATGCCGAGGCCAAACAGCGCATTATAATAGAACTGTATGATAAGTTCTTTAAAACGGCGTTCCCTAAAATGGTAGAGCAGCTGGGTATCGTGTACACACCAGTTGAGGTGGTAGATTTTATTATACACAGCGTTAACGACATACTGCAAAAAGAATTTGGCCGCAGCATAAGCGATGAGAACATACACATACTTGACCCGTTTACCGGTACAGGCACCTTTATAACCCGACTGCTGCAAAGTGGCCTTATTGATGAAAAAGACCTGGAGCGCAAATACCGCCACGAGATACACGCCAACGAAATTGTATTGCTGGCCTATTACATTGCAGCGGTTAATATAGAAACCGCGTTTCACGATGCCACGCCCGACCCTGATGACGGCATAGGTAAAGAAAAGTACATACCGTTTGATGGCATAGTGCTTACCGATACCTTTCAGTTGGGGGAAACCAAAGAGAGCGAACGCCTGTTTAATGATACCTTTACTAAAAACAGCGAACGGGTACAGGCACAGCAAAAAGCCCCATTGCGTATTATTATTGGTAATCCCCCATATTCCAAAGGACAAAAATCGGCTAATGATAATGCACAAAACCAAGCTTATCCCAAATTAGACGCTCGTATCGGCGAAACATATGCTGAATATACAGATGCAACAAATAAAAATGCACTTTATAATCCATATTTGAAGGCCTTTCGATGGAGTACTGATAGATTAGATAAATCAGGGGGAATTATTTCTTTTGTAACTGATGGAGGCTGGATTGATAATACTTCCATGAACGGATTTCGTAAAGTTATAGAAAAAGAATTCTCATCTATTTACGTATTTAATTTAAGAGGCGACCAACGTACAAGTGGCGAACTTAGTAGAAAAGAGGGAGGTAAGATATTCGGCAGTGGTTCACGTTCCCCTATTACTATTACTTTAATGGTAAAAAATTCTGAATTACAAAGTGAAAAAGCTCAAATTTATTATTATGATATTGGAGATTATCATTCACGAGAAGAAAAACTAAAAATTATTAATGAATATAAATCTTTTGATAGTTTAAAAGTTTTATTTAAAACTTTAATTCCTAACAATCACGGAGATTGGCTGTCTGCTAGAAGCGATACTTTCAAAGAATATTTTAGATTGGATTCTGAAAAAAATATGATTCACTTACTCAATCAATATTTATTACACATTCATTAGGTATAGCCACTGCAAGAGATAGTTGGGTTTATAATAGCTCTAAAACAGTTATGTCTTCAAGTATGAAGAAGACAATAGATTTTTACAATGAACAACGAATTGATTTTGCAAATCAAAAAAGTTCTGCAACTAAAGATTTTAATACTTATTGTTCAAACGACCCAAAGAAAATAAGTTGGAACGACTCGCTTAAAAATTTATGTGCAAAAAATCAACCTTTGAGTTTTAACGAGACTAATATTATAACTGGAATTTATCGGCCTTATAGCAAATTAAACTTGTACTTTGATAAAAATTTCATACAGCGTCCTTATCAGCAAACAAAACTGTTTGCTGCGAATTTAAAGAACATTGTAATCTGTGTTTCAGGGCTTGGTGGTTCTAAAAATAATTCAATCTATATTTCAAAATACATTCCCGACTTAAATCTGTTAGATGCTGGCACTCAATGTTTCCCTCTCTATTACTATGAAGAAAACAATGCTACGCAAAAAGGCTTGTTTGATAACAATGATGAGCAGCAATTTACCCGCCGCGATGCCATAAGCAATTTTATTTTAAAAAGGGCTGTAGCCCAGTATGGCAAAAACGTAACCAAAGAGGATATTTTTTACTATGTGTATGGCTTTTTGCACAGCAAAGAATACCGCGAAACCTTTGCCAACGACCTTAAAAAGATGTTGCCCCGCCTGCCCCTGGTAGAGGACGTGCGCGACTTTTGGAAATTCAGCAAAGCAGGCCGCCAACTTGCCGATTTGCACCTTAACTATGAGAGCGTACCACCGGCGCCGGGCGTTATAGTGCTGCACAACCCGCTTAGTGTAAAAGACAGTGTGAATGCATTGGGTACTGATGAAGTAAAGTATGTGGATTATGAAGTGCAAAAAATGCGCTACCCTAAAAAAGGGCAAACCGAAACCATTATATACAACAGCCGCATTACAATAGATAATATACCTGCAAAGGCGTATGAGTATGTGGTAAACGGCAAAAGCGCCATCGACTGGATCATGGAGCGTTACCAGGTAACCGTACACAAGGATAGCGGCATTAAAAACGACCCTAACGACTGGGCGCGTGAACACAACAACCCGCGCTACATACTGGATTTGCTGCTAAGTGTTATCAATGTAAGCGTTCAAACGGTTGATATTGTTGAGGGCTTGCCAAAAGTGAGTTTTGAGTAGATTAAACGGCTAATTAATCAGGAATAACAGAAGAGATTCTTAAGACCATTGTAAAAGATAAGGGTTTAGTAAAAAGGCACACTGACCGGGGCTATTACAAACAAGTCACTTTTGCAGAAATTCAAATGATTGGCTTAATCGACAAGGGCAGACATTATGAATTAAAATAGAAAGTGCATGTTTGCTTATGGCTTCTATTTACTTAGTCGGACATAATTTAACTACAAACTGGTTAAGAAAAGAAGAAGTCGTTCAAATTATTATGAAAGAATTACGATCTGCAGGATATGAGTTGCTATATGATTATTCATTATATAACAATTGTTAAATAAAGATGAAGTAATAAAAATTTTACAAGAAGATATTAGATCATATTTAAAAAAAGGGCCTAAATAGGCCTTTTTTTATTTATAAACTTTCCCTTGACATTCCCAATAAAAATTGAGAATCGTATCTTTTTTATGGATACTAAAAACGAGTGATCCTTTTTTCTTAATTATTGTATCTCCTTTTTCTAATAA
Source organism: Flavobacterium album (assembly GCF_003096035.1). Classification (NCBI taxonomy): domain Bacteria; kingdom Pseudomonadati; phylum Bacteroidota; class Flavobacteriia; order Flavobacteriales; family Flavobacteriaceae; genus Flavobacterium; species Flavobacterium album. The sequence continues at coordinate 3,341,124 of NZ_CP029186.1, forward strand.
ATCATCATACTGAACCCACCATCTTGCATTATCTTTACATGTACAATCTTCTTTTGTATATAATTGTTTTCCCTTTGCATTTAAATATGGTGATGTAAAAGCAGGCAATCTATCAAATATTAGCAAACATTCTGTTTCCCTTGCGCTTTCTGCGCTTTTTTCACAATTTATATTAGAATTACAAGAGCCTAATATAAAACATATAATAATTATTTTTAACTTCATTACGATTTTTTCTTACATATTCTATCGCACCACTTGCCTTAAACGAAACTCCATTAGATTCGGTTTTACCCTAAACCAAACGTAGGTCCCAAATTAATAGATTTGCTTCAAAGAAAAATCCATTGACAGCAATATTTCCAGATAAACTAATTGCATCGGGTACATATGGCCCATAAGCACCTGCATCCCCAATATTAAAAAGTCCAGTATGTTGAGTAACATTGACTACATTCAAGGCTATACCAGTTTGTGTAGTTCCATCTTCTATATAAAATGTACTCATTCCTCCTTGACGAGTCTCTGCATGAGGACCTACATAATTGAACCCTGTTGGAGTTCTTTCCGGAGACACAGACCCTAATGAGTATACCATTTCATTAGAAAATATACTTCAAATCCAATCATCTGGACCCATCCCATCAGGATCTGTAAAGCGCATTGTATTATTAAAACAATAATTATATGGGCTATGCCTTCTCATCTTCTCATCTTCTCCGCCAGTGGGTCGATATTCATCCACCTACCCAATACCGGGTCATGATTTCTTGCGCCATAGTCGTACCAGTTAAGCCCCAGGTCGTCCTGCAGTTCCTGTACCACCTAAAAAGTTTATTAAACAAATTAAGATGATTAGTAGTATAGCCTTGCCGATTCCTTAGGGTCGATCATATATAGCCAAGCGTGTGCTTTCATGTTCTACACTATCCAACACTGTATATTACAACATTAGGACAACCGGAATTCCTAATGGGAAAACAGTAACATTAAAATTATTTGAAGATGATGGTATGTTACTTAAACCTGATGAAAAGTTCAACGGCAAAGAGCTTACTAAAACAGTTAAAATTAGTGATGGCAAAGCATCCTTCTCATTAACCCTGGATGATAGCTGGGAGAAGAATATAAAGAAAGATGTTGGTTTTGAAATTGAATTTTATTGGGTCGCGTAACACCAGAATATTATTTTTATGGTGAGAAACTTGGCAGTATTTTAAATGTCAGTGGATCCAATAGGTTCCTTTTTTTTAAACCACCTACGAAGACATATAACTTACCGGAACTTTTGACATTCTCAGGAGAGGTTATTGTTTTATGCTCTTGGAGATGCTCTAGAGATTCCAGATGCAGAAGAACAATTAGATGATTGTAAATTTTTTGTTGGGGCCAGGATACTAAAAAATAAAGAAAAATTTAAAAACGTTGAACAAATCAGTCAACGCAATAAAGATGTTTATAACTTAAATAATCTATAATAATAAAACTAAGATGACGGAAATTACCGGGGCTTCAAACTTTGGTTATCTTAATGAATATGTAAAGAAAGGTAAGCCGACAACTAGTAGTGACAAAGAGATATTAAACTTTTTCTCTAATAAAGCAGTTCTAAAAAATGTCCGAAAATTAAGTAAAGGATTATAGACCTACTGGGATCTCGAAGATTTTGCTTAATATCATGTTTACTAATGATTCACACAATGTTCCAATTCCCGGGCCTTGGGGGTGGGCTTCGGAAATGCTGACAAACTATGTTTTTAAGCCTGAATTAGAAAAAGTTATCCAGGATTTAAGAAATGAAGCAATCAGCAAATTTCAAATTACAAAACAATATGGTCTAGAGGCCAGCATTCTTTTCCTGCAATCTCCAGCCGGAGATATAGGCAAGTACCGAAGTCATAGGGTAAGTACACCTATTTTAAAAAAGTTATTAAAAGGCGATTTTCTTACTATGAAGGACGTAATCAGTAGTGACCATTATCCCGATCAGATTAATACAATTATATATCAAGTATTCGATGAGGGTTTTTCAGGTGAAGAATATGCTGTTATAGATTGTATATTCGTTGGTGACAACCTTTTAAAATAATAATTACAATTTAAAGAAAATGGTTAGGGAAAATTTTTATCTTTATATAAAATCAATCGAACTACGGCAACATCTATAGATGATGTTAGGGCACAATAATTAACCGGTTTAAGTGAGCTTGGTATCGATCGGCTTAAACTCTGAAGGCATCATGGCCAGAAAATAGGCGCCTAAACTTTGGCATTAATTAATCTTAGATGCATGAGCATTATAATAGGAATGCTTTTATAAGAAAAGTAATCTGGCATATATCACAATTGAAGTGTAACAGCAATACTAAAAGTGCCGGAAAAACATATTAAAAACCGCAATCATTAATAAATATCTAGATTGCGGTTTTCTTCTTGCTACAATACTGCCGCAGCTTTTGTCCATTGACAAATTGTTTACCATCAGATGTTTTTGCTTATATCTTTCCTCCTATTTTGAGATAATGTCTCTTTGATATTGTACAGCATCATCTTTGATTACCCTGCTATATAAATATATATTTGAAAATATCAGCATTTGTCTCCCCTAGTATTCTACTTAATCATAGTATATGTGGACTCTAAACATTCAATTTAATTAAGTTCCGTTCTTGTTTGTAAATATAATTCATTGTTTAATGATTCATTAAATTTTAAGCTTTCGATTTATGTAATGATATTTATTTTAAATTGCATTAAAAAGTATGTGCGCCCTAAAATGAATAGAATACTCAAAGTATTTGTTTTTATATTTTTTAATTTGACTTCAGTTTTTTCACAGGAAGACAGTTCCGGGCGTATCAAAATATTGCGCGATAAAATTTCTGAAATTAAAAAGCTGGCGACCACCAATCCCGAAGGCGCTTTTTCCCAAATACAGGACTTCTATGAAGAAGCAGAATACGCGGGTTACAAAGAAGGTGAGCTTGCCTCATTAGCACTAAAATGCTGGTATTACACTAATAAAGACTTAAAAAAAGCAATAGCCGCCACCCAGGAATTGCAGCGTAAAGCTGATGCATATGACAGTACTTTTTATAAGGCTGCCGTACATGAATATTATTCTAATATATACCTCGGGAGTGACCTGCCGGAAAAAGCATTGAAGGAAGCCGAAACAGCTTTAAAAATGCTTCAACTGGTGAGGACAGATGATAAGTTCCTCATACAAGATATAATTGCCCGAAAAGCAAATGTCTGTACGGTTGCTGCGGAAGTTTACCTTTTAAAAAAAGAATACAGGAAGGCAGTAAAAGTATTGCTGGAAGCCAACAAGCAAATCAGTGATCTGGATGACACCGAAAAGAAAAGATTTATTTATAAATCTAATTACACAAACTTAGGGGCGGCTTATGTCGAATTTGACCTTGACTCCGCACAATATTATATAAATAAATCAGTTGCATTATCCAATGAAGGAAATTCAGATATTTTCCAGTTTAACAACAGTTTTCTGTTAGGTTACATTTATAAAGAAAGAAAAGAGTATTCTAAAGCGATAATTAACTATAAAATGGCAGAGGAACGTCTTCCATATGTAAACGCTTCGCTCGAAAATACAAATCTTATATATAAGGGACTTGCTGACACTTACACAAGTATCGATAGCTTGAAGCAGGCGAATATATACCTCCAGAAATTGCAAAACAGCTTGTTGGAGAATGAGAAGAACAAAAACAAATCGCTACACAAGATAATTGACAATGAGCTCCTTATGGAGAAGCATAATTCCATTTACATAGGTATCGGTTTTGGGCTGGTATTACTACTTATGTCCGTATACCTAGTGATGCTGCAACGAAAAAATAAGGAACTTAGCAGGCAGGAAAAAGTCAGCGAGGAGTACCTAAAAGAACATTCAGATGTTACAATGGTAGATGAAGCTACGCTTTCCCGTCTTATAGAAATGGTAAAAAATGACGATCAGGCTTTCATGGCTGCGTTTTACAATTGCTTTCCGCTTTTTCTGGAAAAGCTCAGGGACATACATCCGACTATCGTTCCTTCGGAAACCGAATTTTGCGCCCTGCTAAAGCTGAATTTATCTACAAAAGATATTGCCCGCTATAAGAATATAGAGCCAAAATCTGTCCAGAATAAGAAATACCGAATCCGGAAAAAACTCAACGTTCCGGATGATGTCGATATATATTTCTGGTTCAATAAATTTTAGCTGCGCTGTTCAAATCCTTAGTCATTATAATTACGCGAGCCATTTATAGGCTTTGGGGCAGTCTTTAAATTTCATGGAATATTTATAAAAGCCCATTGGTTTTTTAATATTTGTTTTTTGTATTCTTATTTAAAATAACACCAACTATAACTTAATAGTTCGCCGCACTATAAGTCACTTTACCTTCCATTGTACCCAAAATTTTTTATTTAGCCATACTATTTAATCAATAAGTACCTTCCTTGTTTAGCCTTATAATTAACGCTTTATATAAAAATAAAAAGGTGAGGTATAACTGAGGTATTCGTTTTTTATGGCCTTTCGGCATAGTGGTTATTTTTGCAGGACTAACATAACCAAACATCGCAATATTAGTTTACTTATGAAAAAAATTATTACACTATTACTAATGTTTACATGTGTATTTTTAAATGCACAAAATACTGTCCCTACAATTGAATGGGCAAAGACCATAGGATCGGGAATGGATGAGGGCGACGGGAGTTGGGATATCCTGCCATTAGAAGATGGCGGATATATGGTTACCGGCCAACAGTGGCTAGGGGATATAACTTCCGAAGTTGGCCAGCTGGATTATTGGGTGGCAAGGTTAGATGCAGGCGGCGCTATAGTTTGGCAGAAGACCTATGGTGGCAGCCAGTCTGACCAGATAAAAAGAATAGTGAAATCTCCAGATGGAGGATATTTGCTTGCCGGTATCTCACAATCTTCTGATGGCGATGTAGGAGGGCACTACGGACAGGATACGTATCTCGACTGGTGGATTATAAAAATCAATGATAGTGGAGATATTATGTGGCAGAAAAATTTAGGTGGTACAGGAAATGAATATTTATACGATGCAATTGTCACTTCAGATGGTGGCTATATTCTGCTAGGCACATCCGCCTCTAATGATGGCGATGTTATAGGAAACCACAATTTTGCGGGTTTTGCGACAGACGGATGGATAATGAAAGTTAGTGTTGCAGGAGATATAGAATGGCAAAGATGCTACGGAGGGTTTGGAACTACTACTTTAACATCTATACAGCCCACACCGGACGGAGGCTATGTAATTGTAGGAGAAACAGAAGCTTTAGGAGGTGACGTACCACAAACCGCTCATGGACTGCTTGACTCGTGGATGATAAAAACAGATAGCGCAGGTGCCATTCAATGGTCTAAACTTTTTGGCGGAAGCGGGATAGACAGCTTTGTTTCTGTAAAGCTCACGGAAAGCGGAAATTATATCACTGCTGGATTTACTGATTCCAATGACGGGGATATCAGCTTTAACCATACAGCCCCGGGCAGCTGGAAACTTAGAGATGTATGGGTAGTTGAACTGGATGGAGATGGTAATATAGTTTGGGAAAAGACATATGGCGGAACAGGGAATGAAGCAGCATACCAAATACTCCTTACAGCTGACTGCGGATATGCTTTAGGAGGGTTTTATCTTTATGATTCTTTCGAAGGACAACCCAACAGGTCAGACCCCCTGGCCTCAACACTGGTACCAAGTGATGGTTTTCTGATGCGGATAGGGCTGGATGGTGAACTAGCATGGGTAAAAACGATGGGGGATATCAAAATGATAAAATATGGAACTTTGCCTTAACGCCGGATGGCGGCTTTATTATGGTTGGAGACACAAATTCCGCAAATGGGGACGCCATAGGCAACAATTCTTTCTATGGCTATTACGAGCTATGGCCGGGATATTCAGAATGGTTTGGCACGTTTGACAATTGGATCATAAAATTAGGCCCTGATTGCGAAGTACCCCAATTAACCACAGCTACTTCTGTTGATACATGCATTGGCGGGGATGTAACACTTACCGTAGCGACTACGGGGCAAAAAATAAACTGGTATGTCAGTGCGGATGCCATAACGCCTGTTTTTACAGGTGCTGAGCTTGTGCTTACTAATATCACTGCAGACACTTCCTATTGGGTAGAGGTTTCTAATTGCCGCTGTATTTCACCAAGGGTAAAGGTTGCTGTAACTGTAAACCCAATTCCTGTAGTAACAGTAAACGATACCGCAGTTTGCGCCGGAAATACCGCTATGCTCACAGCGGCTTCGGCAGGTAATACTATAAACTGGTACAGCAGCGAAACTGCTACAGCGGTACTATTTACAGGAGAAGAATATAGTACACCAGAGCTTTTTGCCACAACAAGCTACTGGGCAGAGGCTGTTTCTCCAGAAGGTTGCACCTCTCAAAGAGTTGAAACAAGTGCTGTAGTAAATGCAGTGCCACTTATAACTGTACAGGATACCATGTCTTGTTTAGGCAATACAGCTGTAATAACCGCAATATCAGAAGGGAATACAATAAATTGGTATAATAGCGCAACTTCAACCGAAATACTGTATACAGGGTCAGAATTTACTACGCCCATACTTTCTACAACTACAAACTATTGGGTTGAGGCAGTATCTCCGCAAGGTTGCGTGTCGGCGCGAACAGAAGTTGCTGTCACCGTAAACACATTACCACTGCTAACGGTAGCTGATACCGTCATAACTATATGCGAAGGCACCCCGGCAGTACTTTCGGCGGCATCGGCAGGGAATACAATAAACTGGTACGGAAGCGAAACAGCAACGCAACCCCTTGCTACGGGAAACGAATTTATAGTTACAGGGCTTTCGGTAAACAGAAGCTATTGGGCAGAAGCTATATCTCCTGAAGGTTGTGCTTCTGCAAAGGCAGAAATTATGGTTGAAGTAAATGCACTACCAACAATAAGTGCTCAGGGTGCGGCAGTTTGTGAGGGGTCAATAGCAACACTTACGGCCTTTTCTGCAGGAAACACCATAAACTGGTATATCGCCCAAAACGATACAGCGATACTATTCTCCGGTACAGAATTTATTACACCGCCACTCCAGGAATCAACAAGCTACTGGATAGAAGCCATATCGCCAGAAGGATGTGCAACAGCTAGGACGCAGGTCACCGTAACTGTAACGGCCCTGCCAGTGATTACGGCATCAAATACTGATTTTAGTATTTGTTCAGGTACTACAGCCCTGCTTTCCGCAACTGCAAATGGCAGCAACATTATAGCTTGGTTTGATAGTGAGACGGCTACAACGCCAATTGCCACAGGCACAGACTATATAACACCCGTGCTTACTGAAGAAGCATCTTATTGGGCATCGGCATACAATCAGCAAACACAATGTTTTTCAGGTAAAGTACGATTTACGGTGTCAGTTAATAATAATGTTGTACCTGTAGTCACATTTAGCTACCAGCAGAGTTCTTATTGCTATTCTTCAAATGATCCTTCACCTGTACTGGCCGCAGGATTTACGCAAGGTGGCACATTCAGTTCAGCAGAAGGCCTCGCAATAGACGCCGCTACAGGCAGTATAACAATACGCGACAGCCAGCCGGGTGACTATCTGGTTGTTTATCAGGTAAGCAATCCCGACATCTGTTTGGATTATGGGAGATTTGAGGCCCATGTAGCTATAGAGTCATGCGATGTCGTCCAGCGAGGCATATCGCCCAACGGGGATCAGTTTAATCATTATTTTGACCTTACAGGTATGGGAGTAATGAAACTTTCCATCTTTAACCGCTACGGAGTCGAAGTATATAATGCCTCAAACTATGTGAAAGAATGGCAGGGACAGGATAATAAGGGCAATGAACTACCTACCGGTACCTATTTTTACGCGATCACTAAAAATAATGGCGGGCAGCTAACAGGGTGGGTGTATATAAATAGGTAATATTGAAAATAACTACTACAGGGACAACTCAATTGGAAATTTAAAATCATTATTAAAACAATGCATAAAGCCTTATATACAGTAGTATCCTTTGTTTTATTACTTTGTGCCTCTGATGCCGTTTATGGACAGCAGCAAACAGCGCATTGGTTTTTTGGGAAAAATGCCGGACTGGACTTTATAGCGGGAGCACCCATTGTTAATACTAGCGGTCAAACAGATGCGAATGAAGGAACTGCAAGTTTTTCGGATGAATTTGGGAATTTGCTTTTTTATACAGACGGGACTAATGTGTTTACACGCAACCATACTATCATGCCAAATGGTACAGGGCTAAACGGGCATTTGTCTAGTACCCAGTCTTGCATCATAATACCGGCTCCTGGTAGCGCAAATCTGTACTATATTTTCACTACCGATGCGCTTGAGCGTTTTTTAGAAATACCCTTAGGATCACAATCAAAAGGGTTGAATTATAGTGTCGTAGATATGTCTATTGGAGTTGATGGAGAGGTAACTGTCAAAAATATTCCATTACCTGTAGGCGGCTTCCAAAGATGTAATGAACAGCTTACTGCCGTTGCAAAAGCAGACTGTTCCGGTTACTGGGTAATTACCAGTTATCTGGGGAAATTCTATTCATTTTCCGTAACGTCTGATGGAGTTAATCCAGATCCTGTAGTATCTGTTGGAGGTCCTAATTCTATTCTTCCCGGCGCCGGATACCTTAGGGCTTCGCATGATGGTAAAAAAATAGCATATACTTCAATTACTGAAAGCGGCGGGCTTAGGGTGTATGATTTCAATAATGAGAATGGCATTTTGAGCAATGAGAACATATTATTTATGCTGCCAAGGCAATATTATGGTGTGGAATTCTCTCCTAATAATACCATCCTGTATGCATCTACTGCCAATAACCTGCTACAGTATGATCTTTCTGCTACACCTGCAAATTCTGAAGTTATACTGGCAACAAACAATGCTAATATGATGGGAGCCTTACAATTGGGACCTAATAATAAGATTTATTACGCTGATGTAGAGCAATACACTATTAACGACCACCTTTCCGTGATCAATGATCCGGATAATTTTGGGAATCCCGGCTATGTACCGGATGCTATATCGTTGGGTACAAAGCGTGTTTTTGGGCTTCCCAACTTTATTCCTTATCTGTACCATGTAAAGCTTTTTATTAATAATAACGATATTGTAACCCAAGCCTGTGAGGGGGCACCTTTGGCTTTTAGCTACTGCCATGTAAACCGAGGCAATGTCTCATCTACCATATTATGGAATTTTGGTGATGGGAGTACAACAACGGATGAAGCGCCGGAACATATCTATACGGCCGCCGGAACATACACTGTAACCCTAAACGTAACGATAGGTGGCAGAGCCTATGCATCTGCAACGCAAATTACCGTTATTGCTGCTCCTGTAGCGCAAAATGCAGAGCAGAATATATGTATCCCGCAGGGAGCAGCACATACTTTTAACCTTTCACAGAGTTATCCGCAGATTAACCCAGGAAATGAAAATGTAACTATTACTTTTCATCCTACGGAACAGAAGGCGAAAGATAACGAAGATGCACTGCCTCTTGATTTTTCAACGACTGTATCTAAAACTTTGTGGATAAGGATCGAAAGTACCCTGGGATGCTATACAGTCAGGAGAATGCAGTTAACAGTTAACCAAATACCGTCGTTCAGTACACAATATAACGTGGCAATATGTAGTGGGAATACAGCGGTATTGCAGGTAACTGCACAATCATCCGACACTATAAACTGGTATTATGCACAAAATTCGACGACACCTCTGTTTACAGGGAATAATTATGAAACCCCTGCACTTACTGCAAATACAAGCTATTGGGTTGAAACTGTATCAACGGCAGGCTGCCTTTCCGGCAGGGTAAAGATTACTGTAACAGTTAATTCATCTTCAGTATCAATTCAAAATGCGGTTACCTGTTCCGGCAATACGGCTACTTTATTAGCATCCTCCCCTAGCAATACTATAAATTGGTACGATAGTGCCGTCGCGGTAGTGCCCGTTGCAACAGGAGGGCAATTTACAACTCCTATACTCACATCAGATACAAGCTATTGGGTAGAAGCCTTAACAGATACAGGATGCCGTTCCGAAAGGATGCAGGTTAATATTACAGTTAATGCAGTACCTGCATTGGTTGTCGCAAGTGCTGATTCAATATGTCCGGGCAAAACGGTGCTTACCGCAACTACAACTACGGGAGATACAATAAATTGGTATGCTAGCGAATCGGCTGCAATCCCTGTTGCAACAGGAATAGCATTCACAACTCCTGAACTTACTTCAACAACAAGCTATTGGGCAGAAGCAGTATCTTCTTTAGGTTGTAGGTCAGCCAGGGTCAAAGTCTCCGTAAATGTTTATCCTCTTCCTATCGTAACGATATCACATGCCAATTTAGAAATTTGCGAAGGAACATCAGTGGCGCTTGATGCTACATCGCCCGGTAATATTATAAATTGGTACGATAGCGCTGTGGCAACTACACCATTATATACAGGGAAAACATTTACCACCCCGGTTCTCTCGGGAGATAATATCTACTGGGCAGAGGCGGTGAGCCCTCAGGGATGTATTTCGTCAAGGGTTGAGGTTAATGTGACTGTAACTTCATGGAAGACTCCTGTTTTTGATATATTGCAGGAATATTGTAAAGATGCACAGCCGGAATTATTACCACCGGTTTCGGTGAATGGTATAAGGGGAAGCTGGAGCTCGCCCGCGATCAGCACTGATACATCCGGGATGCAATCCTATACTTTTACGCCTGATCCGGGGCAGTGTACAAGCGGGCCGGTCGTAATCAACATTGAAGTATTTGAAAGTATAATGCCTGAATTCAAAATTGAAACGCACTATTTTTTCGATGAAAGACCAAAATTTTTTCCTAATGTATCCAACAATGGCGTGAAAGGTATCTGGAGTGAAACAGCCAGTAGTGGAGGTTCACTGTTTGGAAGTAAGACCTACACATTTACACCTGATCCGGGACAGTGTGCCGGAGATTTCTCAACAACGATAAAATTTATTGACTATCCCCGATTCTTTAGTCCAAATGGCGACGGGCATCATGACCTGTGGAATATTTGGGGTTTCGAACGTGAAAATAAAGCCTCGATCAATATTTTCGACCGTTATGGAAAACTGATAAAACAATTCGACCCTTTGAGAGAGGGATGGGACGGTACGTATAATGGCTATACGCTTCCCGCAACCGACTATTGGTTTATGGTAACATTTACAGTTGACGGAGTAAACAACAATGAGTTCAAAGCACATTTCTCGCTTCTGCGTTAGATATGGAGAAAAAAAATGTAATATGCGGGCCGCACAAACGATCACTTTATAGTTTAGTAGTTTAGGTAATTTAAGATCTTGGCGGCCGGTATTACCACTAACCTAAATTTAGAGAAACACACATGAAGAAATTTTACCTTGCAGCATTATTAGCTCTTGGAGGACTGCTGGATGCCAATGCCCAGCAGGATCCGCACTACACGCAGTACATGTACAACATGAACGTGATCAACCCTGCCTATGCGGGCTCGAAGGAAAACCTTGCCTTTGGGTTATTGTACCGCAAGCAGTGGGTAGATATCCAGGACTCCCCGAGCACGGGCACCTTTTCGGGCCACAGCCCTGTTGGCAAGAATGTAGGCCTTGGCTTATCGGCCATAGTGGACCAGATTGGCCCTGTGCAGGAGACCAACGTTTATGCCGACTTCTCCTACACCCTTAAATTAGGCGGCGAGCACAGGCTTGCCCTGGGCTTAAAAGCCGGTGCTACCATGCACAATGTCGGCCTTTATGACGATATCGGCAATGGCTATGTGCCGGACCCGAATGACCCTGCCTTCCAGGAGAACGTTAACAATACCTACCTGAACATCGGTACAGGTGTTTTCTACTATACCCAGAAATACTACCTTGCCTTCTCGGTACCGAACATGCTCAAGAGCAAGCACCTTGATGTGACCAACAACGGTACGTCTTACCAGTTCGGATCGGAAGTATCGCATTACTTCTTAACGGGAGGTTATGTATTTGACCTTACCGATAACCTGAAGATGAAGCCAACCTTCATGATCAAGTCGGCCTTTGGGGTAGACCCATCGATCGACGGCTCACTGAACTTTTTGTTCTTCAACAAATTTGAGATAGGCGCAACCTACCGCCTTGACGATTCTTACGGCGGGATGGTGAACTATGCCATTACCCCTAACCTCAGGATCGGCTATGCGTACGACCACATCGTATCAGACCTTAAAGTATCGACCCCTGCCTCGCACGAGATCATGCTTTTGTTTGATGTGAACTTCCCGAAGAAAGTATCCCGTTCCCCACGTTATTTCTAACCTAAAAGCGACATAAGAAAAATGAAGAAAATATATATTACACTTAGTTTTATGCTCGCCACCATGGCAGTAACGGCACAGGATAACAAGGACCTTGAGGCGGCCGACAAGCTCTATGCGCGCTATGAATATGTAGATGCGGCAAAAGCTTACGAAAAGCTGGACAAGAAAGACCCTTACGTATACGCCCAAATAGCCGACAGCTACTACAATGTATTCAACAGCAAGGAAGCGGTAAAATGGTACCCTAAAGCCATAGAAGGCAGCACCGATGCCGAGATCTACTGGCGCTATGCCCAGATGCTCAAGGCCGAAGGCAAATATGAGGAGGCCAACGCACAGATGCAGAAATTTGCATCGATGGCCCCTGGTGATACAAGGGCAGTAGAATTTAAGAAAGACCCGAACTACCTTCCTAAATTAAGGAACCAGGCCAAATTGTTCGATGAGAAAGTGCTTGACATCAACGATAAGAAATACGGCTCTTTCGGGGCAGTGCTTTCGGATGACAACACGCTGTACTTTACCAGCGCAAGGAATACCTCACGCAGGAACTACGGATGGAGCGAAGAGCCATTCCTTGATATGTACACGGCAACCTACAATGCCAACGGTACCTACAGCGAGCCGGCATTGCTTCCTGAGGTGAACAGCCGCTACCATGACGGCCCGGCCTCTGTAACCGCCGACGGCAACACGATGTACTTCTCGAGCGAGAGCTTCAAGGAGCGCAAAGAGTACGAGAGGGACAGGGAAAACAACCTGAAGCTTGGCCAGGTATGGCTTTTCAGGGCAAAAAAAGTAAACGGCAAATGGGGCGATATCGAACCGGTACCGTTCAACAATAAAATGTGGTCGACAGGCAACCCTGCCATCAGCAAGGACGGTAAGACATTGTACTTTTCTTCCGACAGGGAAGGCACTATGGGAGGCAACGACATCTGGAAAGTAGAAGTGAACGGCGACAGCTACGGCGAGCCGGTAAACCTTGGGCCAAAAGTGAACACCACAGGAAGGGAAAGCTTCCCGTTCATCACCGATGACAACAAGCTGTACTTCTCCTCCGATGGCCACAAAGGCTTCGGATCATTAGACGTGTTCATGATCGACCTTAACAAAGGCACCGATGCCATCAACGTAGGAGCCCCTGTAAACGGCCCTAAAGATGACTTCGCCTTTACCTTCAACACCAAGAACAATATTGGTTTCTTCTCCTCAAACCGTGACGGCTTTGACAAGATCTACAGCGCGACACCATTATGCGCGGTAGAAGCCATCGTACAGGTAAGGGACAAAAAGACGCTTCAGGCGCTTCCGGGAGCCAAAGTGGCGATACTTGACGAGAAGAACAACGTGATCGAGACCAGGACAGCCGATGCCAAAGGTATGGTAACCTACACTGTAGACTGCAACAGGGCTTACGGGCTTCAGGGCAGCATGGAAAAATACAGCAACGGCACAGCCAAGGTACCTGCAGGCAAAGGGCCGCAGGCTAACGTAAACCTTGACCTTGATCCGATCGTTGTAGTTCCGGACCAGCCGGTGATTGTGCTTGATGATGTATTCTTTGAATTCAACAAGAGCAACATCACTAAAGAAGGCGCTTTTGTACTGGATAACTTAGTAGAGACAATGAAAAAATACCCTGAGCTTGTGATCATGGTAAAATCGCATACCGATAACCGCGGCAGCGATAAATACAACATGGCGCTGTCTAACCGCAGGGCGAAATCTACGGTACAGTATGTAATCTCCAAAGGCATAGCCAAGGCGCGCATCTCGGGCGAAGGCTATGGCGAGAGCCAGCCTAAGGTGGACTGCGGTGCTAACTGCACAGAAGAGCAGTATGCACAAAACCGCCGTTCAGAGTTCATTATCGTAAAGAAATAGTACTCAACAAACCAATCAATACCCTAAAAGCGGTTCCGGAAGGAACCGCTTTAAATTTAAATATTTCTACTTATCAACACATGGGATTAATAGTTGAACTCTAAAAAACTTAACAATCATGCGATCTAATAGCAACTAAGAACTAACAAATGAGCCATTAACGATTTTTATTACTTCTCGTCCGAACTTTTTAAGCTCTAAAAATATCATTAAATTAATTGAAACATTACAAAAACTATCCATTATATAAAATAACATCAATACTTTTGCAAAACTTTTTTCGTTAATAATCTATTAACAAAACCAACCAATTATGAATAAACCACACTCTCTCTATTTATTAGGGATTATTTTCTTTTGTTCAGCCTGCCTTAACGCCCAGGACCTTCTTTGGGAAAAATCCTATGGCGGCAAACACGCCGATTATTTACTTGATGCACAGTCTACTGCCGATTATGGCTTTATCCTCGCCGGCACGTCGCTATCACAAAAATCAGGGAATAAAACCGAAGATAGCCAGGGCGACCTGGATTACTGGATTTGGAAAATGGATGAGAATGGTGAGCTTGACTGGCAGAAAAACCTCGGCGGCACAGGTGCCGATATCCTCTATAGCATCCGCAATACCAATGATGGCGGCTTTATTTTGGGAGGCACTTCCGACTCACAGCCGGGAATCCACAAAAAAGATTCCTGCCGCGGCAAAGAAGATTTCTGGATCGTAAAGCTTAATGCCAAAGGAGGTGAAGAATGGCAGCGTACTATCGGCGGAAGTGGCCAGGAGATTCTTAAAAGCATCGTTCCAACTAAAGATGGCGGCTACATCCTTGGTGGTTCATCGGCATCAAATATTAGTAGAAAAATCCTCAAAGGCGCTGCCGATCCATTTGATAAATCGGATAAATGCCGGGGAAATATGGATTTCTGGATAGTAAAGCTCAACGAAAAAGGAGAGGTGAAATGGCAGCGCACCCTTGGCGGCAAATATGCCGATATGCTGGAGAGTATCGAGCAGACCAAAGATGGCGGTTTTATCATTGGCGGCTACTCCAACTCCCCGTCCTCAAAGGATAAATCCGAAGAAGGCTATGGTGCAGGCGACTATTGGATCATAAAGCTCGACAAAGATGGCAGGACGGAATGGGAAAAAGTATTTGGAGGTGAAGAGGACGATCACCTTTATACCATAAAGCAGACACAGGATGGCGGCTATATCCTGGGAGGGAATTCCGCTTCGGCTACTTCGGGCAATAAAAGCAGGTCCAACAAAAAAGGTACTGACATTTGGCTTGTGAGGCTAGATGAGAATGCCGAAATACTCTGGCAGGAAACTTACAATACAGGAAACGTAGACGTGCTTACCTCACTTATTGAAAACAATGACGGTACATTCCTTTTAGGGGGCTATGCCCAGACAGAGGTCATGGGGGAAAAGAAAGCCGATAAAAAAGAGATCAACGATTATATCGCCATCAAGATCGCTGCCGATGGAGATGAGCTATGGAAGAAAGCTGTAGGGAGCAATGGTGAGGATATCCTTCGGAAACTCATAGAAACCCGCGATGGCGGCTACCTGCTTGCAGGGACCTCAAAAGGCGATGTATCCCGCGACCGTAAGAGCGGGCAGGGCAGCAATGATTTCTGGGTGGTAAAGCTAAAGGATAAGGACAAAAAGAAAAAAGAAGAAAAAAGGGCACAGCTTGAAGCCATACCCAACCCTACACAACAATATACCAATGTGATCGTAGGGTTTGAATACAATACCGGCACGGCTACCGTAGTCGACCTATCCGGTCACGTACTACAAACCTTTGCAGTGACCGACAGGACTATCCCTGTAGACCTCGGGAGCTATGCCGATGGCTTATACATCATCGAAATAAGCACCAATGCCGGGACTGGCTCGGTGAAAGTAATGAAAGGAAATTAATCATCATTTTTTTAAGTCAAATGAACAGTAAAACATATTTCGCCATAGCGTTGGCCTTTATTGCCAATAGTTTTGCCTTTGCACAGGCGGTCCAGGATCATGAAGATTATTTTAAAAAAGCCCTATATAAAGCAAAAACTCCGGAAGCATGGGAATTTACCGATTTTTCCAATGAAGGAAATGTTGATATATCTACAGGAAAATTTGGAATAACTATTCCTTTTACTACAATTGAAAGCGATAATTTTTCATTACCCATTCAGCTTTCTTATTCAACAGGTGGGATAAAGCTTGGAGATAACGCTTCAGAAGTAGGTATGGGATGGAACCTTGTGGCAGGTGGCTCTGTAACACGAATATTAAATGGTACTCCTGACGATGTGATGGTTCAGTATCACGACGGCATAGAAGGTGGAAGATATGGCCTATATAATTTATATACAGGTAAAATCGCACCCGAAATCGCAGATACACAATATTCGTTTCCCAGAAAGCTAAACAGTTTAGTCACAAAATATTTTCGTGGCTCAGCTACTGTAGGTTATCAGGACTACTATTCTGCTAATTTCCCTACACCTTATGCTGTCGATTATATGAGTGTGTTACCTAGCGATTATCTAATAACTTCCATTTTGCAGATGCAGACGCATACAACAAATGCGGAAAATAAGAGGGATGTTTTTCATGTTTCTGTAGGTGATCTGAATTTCAATTTTATTTTGAAATTAAAAGATTATTATATAGAACATGGTTACTATGGAAATACAGTACTTTTTCAGGATTCTAACGGGAATCTTCTATATGAAGCGATTCCCTTAGATGATAAGGATATAAAGATTGACATTATTTACGGTAATATTCCTGATTACTGGTACGAATGGAGTGATTTTACGTCGACTGCAGAGCGATCAAAAACAATTGCTGATATTGGAATTAAAGGCTTTACAATAACAAACAAAAATGGTATTATTTATCATTTTGAAAATTATACATTCACAGAACCTGAATATATAAAAACGTTTTTAGACCATGGTTCAGGCGCTCCCAATTATCAGAGGACTATCGAGTATGTGTTACAGGATGTGCAAATAAACAACTGGGAACTTACAAAAATAACTAGCTTACCTAATGGCGATGAGATATATTTTGATTATATAAAACAAAGAGTTTCTGAAGAAAAGCTTGTGCCAAGGCAGCATGATGGAGAATATACGGGTCATCCGTACAATCTAAGGCCGCAAAAACCCTCATACGCCATTGAAAAAGTCGATTTAGGCCGCGAAAAACTTTATTTGGATAAAATTAGAACAAAAAACTATTCAAACCTTAGTACAGTAAAATTCAATTACAATAATGATTTAAGGACAGATTTGGAAAATGCCAGGAGTTTGAGCAGTTTACAGCTGTTTGATCATAATAATTTGCTGATAAAGGAGTTTGATCTTGAGCATCAATATTATGGTGCATCAACATCCAATAATTATGAGACCACAAGGCTATACCTGAAAAAGATTGTAGAAAAAAGTATTCAAAGCAGATCGCCTATAGTTTACGATAGCACTAAAGACATTGAATACTCATTTGATTATTATAGTCCCGGCAGCCTTCCGGGGAAAAATGCTGTAGGCTTTGAAGACATATATGGATATTACCTTGGCAATACCGTCGAAAATACGTACCCGCCTTTTCCAAAGCTATATGTAAGCCTGGCTCTTGAAGGAGATAAAATATCTTATTACCCCTTAATGAACAGTGACGCATTTGTATTTAACGGGGCTGAGAGAAGGCCAAATCAAAATACTGTATATTATGGCACACTTAAGAGTATTATATTTCCAACAAAAGGGAGCTTGGAGGTAAATTATGAAGCCAATAAATTTTATAATGCATATACAACAGATCTCAATGTGAATGGCCCTGGCTGCAGGGTCAAGGAATTAAAATATTATGATGAATCACATAACCTTGCAAAAATGAAACGATATGGCTATACAACTTTTAATAATACTACCATATCAAGCGGTCAGCTCATGCATAAGCCCTCTTTCGCCTTTATCTCGAATTATGCTATTGATAATGCCCAAGATTTGGCTGTGGAACAAACACACACTTATTATACATCTGAATTAGGGTTTAATATATTTCTAAAATACACAAAATCAGCAGAACAACTTAATTTTGAAGGAACTACTGATACTTATGATAAATTAAGAAAGTTGATCACCACTTCAACACATACACTCGGGCCTCAAACTGATTTTTTTGGCAGGGAAATCCTATATACTAATGTAACAGAAGAAAATGTTTCAAATATTGCCAATACTACCAATGGGAAAACAAAATATTATAATTACTATACCGATAACAGGCCTGAAGTAAATGTTGTAAGTGGACCTACGGACGATCCTACATACATCCCTCCAGGGTCAAAATATGTATATAAAGATTTCTATCAAGATCAAAGGCCATGGTGTTGCGATGCATATTATACTTCTGATATACAAGGCTATACAAAAGTCAAATATGGTTATATTGAAAAAAAAGGAAAAGATATTTATCCTTTCCCCGCACGGAATTATTTTGGAAATCATGAGGCCCTTAAAATAGGAAAAACGTATAAAATAGAGTATTTAGATAATAATAATAATAAATTACAAGAGAAAAATTATACTTATACGTTATTAAGAAATTCAACGTATAAAACATTGAATTTTGACTTGGGTTACCTTGATACTTTTTATTATAGCACGTCACAAGGTCCAAACTTACGGCTGGAATACTTTAACGATTCCGGATCTCCCCTTTTACAAGGAAATGCAGGGCTATATTTTTATGCAATCGACGAACTTTATACCAACCAGAAGCTTGTGCTTGAAAAAGAGGAGGTTATCAATTATTCTGTAAACAGCAATCTAAATACATCAACAGAATATGAATATAATGAGAAGTTTTTGACCAGCAAAACGAAAGGAACCAATTCACTTGGTGATTTAACGGAAAACAGGTTTTATTATCCTTTCAACCTTTATAATGATGAATCCCAACCTACCGTCATTACGCAAATGCAGGAGCTTAATAGAATTTCAGATGTGTTGAAACAAGAATCCTATGTAAATGGAATCTTGACCAATTCAATACTGAAAACCTTCAGACTGAATGGGCTATTTCTTCTTGATAAGGTTTATACGAGAAAAGGTACAGAATATAATGGAGCAGATGCAAATCCCTATGATATATATTCATCGTTTGACAAATATGATAGCAGGGGAAACATCTGGCAATATACATTACGTGATGGAACTCCTGTGAATCTTATTTGGGGATATAAGCAACAATACCCTATAGCTAAAATTGAAAATTGCAATTGTTCATCCATTCCCGATGAGATCATTAGCAATCTGGACCTGCTTAGCAGATATGATAACGATAACTGTTTTACAGGAAATTGTAACGAACAAGAATTACGTGATGCATTAAATGCATTACGCGCAGCATTGCCTGAAGCCATGGTCACTACCTACACTTATGACCCCATGATAGGTATGACAAGTATTACCGACCCTAAAGGCTATACAACCTATTATGAATACGATGCTTTCGGTAGGCTAGCCGCTGTCAGGGATAAAGATGGTAACCTTATTTCTGAAAACGAATACAATTTCAGGCCGTAATGAAAAACCCGCAATCTTTTAAACAGACATTATGAAGAAACTTCTATACATACTCCTGATTTTTCCGTTGACAATTTTGGGGCAAACAACCTCGCAAAATTATGTCAAAACATCGGTTTACCGGGAAGAAACACAAACAAGCGATCCCACTAAAGCAAAGACTGCTGTAACTTATTATGATGGCCTTGGACGGCCAATACAAAAAGTTGTCGGAAAGGCTTCAGCTACAGAAAAGGATATCGTTACACATATGGAGTATGATGACTTTGGCCGCCTGGCGAAAACTTATCTTCCTTATCCGGCTGCTACGAATGATCTTTCTTTTGGTAGCGGGTCCTATAATGCTACCCTACAATATTACAGCACGGCCACAGGTATAGAGCACACCGGCAATCCGTATAGCCAACAATTTTTAGAACCGTCCCCGCTAAACAGGATGTTAAAACAGGCTGGCCCGGGAGATGCATGGAAAGGTAATATTTCCGATAACAATGACCACACGGTAAAATTTGCCTATTTGTTTAATAGAGATAATGATAATGTACGAAAACTCAGAGCTGTTGCATCATGGAATTCGGTAACCGAAATATATGATATCACCTTTACTAATGATGGTATGTATACAGCAAACCAATTGTATAAAACCATTTCACAGAATGAGAACAAAACAGGCGATATATATATTAGTGGTAGTACCTCACTATTAAAGCTGAATACTGTTGAGGAGTTTAAAAACCGGCAAGGGCAGCTTATACTAAAAAAAACTTTTAATAAAATGCCGAATGGCACAGGCGAAGCTTTATACACGAATTATATATATGATCAGTTTGGCAACCTGACTTATGTATTGCCGCCAAAGATACCTATGATGACGATACCACCTCAAAGCGATCTTGACCTATATTGCTACCAGTATAAATACGACAGCCGCAATCGCCTTGCAGAAAAAAAACTGCCCGGCAGGCAGTGGGAATATATTGTATATGACAGCCAGGACCGAGTTGTAGCTACCGGACCCGCTCTTTCGCCTTTTGGTTCGCCGGGCACTACTCCGGAACAAGGCTGGCTTATAACGCGATATGACTCTTTTGGACGCGTAGCCTATACAGGCTGGAAAAGTGAGGGTACGACCACTTTTACATCTGGTATGCGCAAAACAATGCAGGATGTGGCAGTTGCTATTGCCGAAAAAACAACTTCGGCAGTTTCCATTGATAATATACAAGTTTATTATACCGATACTTTTGCGTCAGGTACCAAACTACTTACAGTAAATTATTATGACAATTATGTCTTCCCTGGTGCGCCGTCAGCGCCATCAGGTTCCATTGAAGGACAGTCATTGCTGACTAATTGCAAAGGTTTGCCTACAGGATCATGGGTTAGGGCACTTACTACTTCAACCGAAACATTAGGCCAGCTATCGTATACATTTTATGATGCTAAAGGCAGGCCGATACGTTCTTATGATGCCAGTTATCTTGGTGGATACACCACGACCGACAGCAAACTCGATTTTGACGGTAGCTTATTATATAATATCACAAAGCACAAACGCATAGCTGCGGATAATGAGCTTACTGTAAGGGAAGATTTTGAATACTCGGCACAGGACAGGCTAATAAGTCATAGCCATAAGATAAACAGCCTTGATACAGAACCCCTTGCAGCATTTACCTATAATGAGCTGGGTCAGGTGACACAAAAAAGTGTTGGTACTACGGGGGGAAGTTCCGGCATCCCGATACAAAATATGAAGTACAAGTACAATATAAGGGGATGGCTTACCGATATAAATAATGTTGATGCACTTACCAGTTCGCCTGGTGGCATTACAACCCTCTTTGCCTTTAGGATAGGCTACAATACAATTACCGACCCCGTAGGGGATGTGGTTCCGTTGTATAACGGCAATATTGCAGAAACATATTGGCGGAGCAGCAGCGATAACGTACAGCGTAAATACAGTTATGAATATGATGAATTGAACCGGTTGACCGATGCCTATTACCAAAAGCCGCAGGAAACCATTCAGCTAAATAACAGCTATAATGAATCGGTTACCTACGATAAGAATAGTAACATTTTAACCCTCAAGCGCAATGGGGGACTAGACGACCCTAATACTGTAATAGCTATAGATGATCTTGCTTATGGATATATAGGCAATCAGCTGATGAGGGTAACCGATGCTACCAATAGCCCACAGGGATTCAAGGAGTATGTTACTACCTCATATCGTTATTCTTATGATGTTTATGGCAATATGAAAGTTGATAAGAATAAAGGCATAACTGACATAACCTATAACCATCTAAACCTGCCGGTAGAAATTGTTTTTAGCGGCAGTAACAAAAAAATAAATTATCTTTATAATGCGGCTGGTGTTAAGCTGAAAAAAACAGTAACTGATGGCAATACAAATGTGGCTGTAGTCGATTATTTGGGAGGTTTTCAGTATAAAGGTGGGGCACTGCAATTCTTCCCGACATCCGAAGGCTATGTGGATAATACGGTTACAGGTGGCACTAACAATTTTAATTATGTGTACCAGTATAAGGACCATTTAGGGAATGTTCGGATGAATTTTGCCTACAAACAGGCTTTTGGCCTTGTAATAAAGGAAGAAAGCCACTATTATCCATTTGGCTTAAAGCACATGAATTACAACATGGACGAGTGGGAATACCAAAACGAAGGTGGCGATATTGTACTGGGTCCACCGCCCGTAACACCAACAGGTAAGTTGCCTAATAACTATAAGTACAACGGCAAAGAGCTGCAAGACGAGCTGGGACTGAATATGTACGACTATGGCGCAAGAAATTATGACTCTGCGTTGGGTAGATGGATGAATGTAGACCCTAAAGCGGAGGTATCAAGAGGATGGTCGCCGTATGTTTATGCTTATGACAATCCGATGAGATTTATAGATCCAGATGGGATGATGGCCATAGATGGTGATGATTGGTTTAAAAATAATTTTACTGGAGAAGCAACATATATACCTGGCGCTACAGAAGACACGAAAGTTGAAGGATATACTTATATGTGTGCAGAATGCGAAAAATATGAAATATCGCCAATTATCCGACCTCAGGGTCCATTATCGGAGGGGAATGTTTTATACCAAGCAGACGGAAGTAAATTACCTCTGATGGACGGTCTTACTATACCTACACCTGCCCCATCACAATCTGGAAATGGCAATGGAGGCCTTTCATTTGGTTTAAGCATGGGTGGGGCTATGGGGGGCGGCATAGGCTTTGAGCTTGGTCTTGTAAAAGATTTTGCAACCGATAATTGGGCAGCATATTTTTCTTTTAAATCACATGTAGGTTTAGGTGGAGGTGTGGGAGTTAATGCAAGTGTTATTACCCCAACTGGTAAAGATGATTTCTTAATTAGTGATTTTGCAGGTACATCAATGGAGTTTTCGGGGGGAATAAATACTCCACTAGGTGGAGGAGGATACAGTTATGGTGGTACTAGTCCAAAACCTGGTAATGGAATTTTAGATAGAATATCAAAAATAGGTCAAGGCCCACGCGGGTACACTACTGGGAGTATATCACCAGAATTGTCGGGTCCTTCTGCAAAAGTGAGTGTGGGCGCATTGACAACTAAAACAGAATCATACATATGGGATTTTTAAATCAAAATAAATATAAATTATTAATAGCTGTTACAATAATTAGTATAATGTTTTTTTTAGCGAAAAGACTACATGTAAATGATAATTTCTACAATAGAATGTTTGAAGATAGAAAAAATGAACATTATTCAGGAATTATAGAAAAAAAGTATATTGATAACGAAGAACATAATATTCCACAATTGAAGTTGAAAGATACTATATTATCTATGGAAACTGAATTTTGGAACAAACTTTCAGTTGGAGATTCGATTGTCAAGATTAAGGGAGAAGACTATATTAGTGTATTTTCTAATAAAAAATTAAAAATTGTTCTTGATTATTCAAAATATTTTAATGAACTGTCTGGAAAAAAAATAAATAAGCCGAGTATTTTTTATCCAAATCAACAAGGTTTAATAAATGATTTTGATAGTATCTTCACAAATGACCAAAAAGATGAACTTAGTCAAATGCTGTTAGATTATAATATTAAGAGCAAAAATAAAATTATAATAGCATCTTTAGATTCCATACCCACAGATATTAATTTTCAAGTATATGCCGAAGATCTAGGTAGAAGATGGAAGATTGAACAAAATAATCAAGGAAGGACTATTCTAATTGTGTTCAGCAAAAGAAACCGAAAGGTTGCTTTGACCAAGACAAACGCAGTTGTAAATTTATCGGAGGATAATATAAAAAGTATAGTTTCAAAAGAAATATTGCCTGACTTTAAAAGGGACAATTACTATCTTGGAATTAAAAAAGGTATTCTTGGAATAATGAATAAATGGAACTAATTATAGTAGGGATGTCAATCTTTAGTGTATCAATGTGTTGATATCCGTTGTGGATAGATACGTTAACCTGAAAACAATATTTTATAAAAAATATGACTCAAATAAAGAACAGCCTTCAGGTTGTTCTTTGTGTCTTTTAAAGCCTTAGAAACCTATAAAGGGCTGTTGTAATATCTGGCATATCAAATTTTTTCATATTAATTAAACACTTTTGTAGCGCTATTTATAATTTCTTACATAACCTCAATAACCTCCACAACCTTACAAACATGGTGAACACCAAAGCAACCGCACCCTCCATGACCGCGCCGTTTACCCAAGGCGAGAGACAGGTAGCTGTCTGGGTGCATTGCGCTTGTGGTGGTTGTGTATGCCAGTCATAAACTTGCTGGCAATTATATCGTATTTGAGTTGGGTGCTGGGTGAGTTATCAGTAGGGAAGCCGTTTAAGTTTGGGAGGTTGTTTTTCATAATTTCTATATTGTTTGCCATGAAGGTAAATAATCCAATTCTCCCCCGCCAGCGTTTTCAAAAGAAATGGCAAGATTGAAGATGAATCCATCATCTCTCCCGGTCGGGAGAGATGATGGATCATCCATTTTATGCAGCTATCATATTCCTTAAAAGGCTTACCCGCTCGGTTGTAATCACTACACCAGCATAATCATTGTACTATTGTTGTTTCCTCTCGTGTCCGATATACGTTACCAACTCTTTCATTGAGACCTTAGACCTGTTTAACCCATCAATCATAGCCATGCTTTCCTGAACTGGGAAGGAAAGCGCGCTTAATAACTGACATAGGTTTATTTCATTCTGTAGTCGGAACTTGTCAGGGTTTCAGAAATAGAAATTGTCCCTGAATACCTGCAACAATCTAACGCGATATTTAAAGAGGAGGTGTCACAATCTGTTAAAGTTGACGAAAAGCTATCGTTATATATACAATTTACCAGAATGAAAAGCCGAACAACGGCAGGATTCTTGAGTCTATGCTACCCAGATTGGATGTCAAACATTAAGCATTATTCTCGATATGATTTTCAACGCTTAGCTGGAAAATATGTTGGTCGACTCTGAACCACACCCGCTTATTTATGTGTACGAGCCATGGATTCACACAATTTAAAATCACTAAAATGCACAAATCTTCCACTAGACAAAATACCATTAACTTGGAAATAGTAACAAAATATCTTAACAAACTACTCTAGGTAGGATAGTAGTCAGAAAGTCGCAAAAAAATAGCAGCCGCAAAGCATCACAAACAAAATCAATTAAATTGTTATAAAACAGCAATTTAACTGGGTTTTCATTTTTAGCCACTTTATCTTTATTTAGTGATGTTTGAATACCATTTATAAAATCAGGGATCAGCTATTTTTTTGGTGGAAGGTTGCGCTCGAAGAGCCAGCGGAATGGCCGTATCCGGGACTTGGGCTTTAGCCCGTAGCGCCTGATGCTTTGCTCCATTATGAATGTCTTTGCCTGTTGTATGTCATCAGTAAAAATAAGCAGCTCCAGGTCATGGTCGCTTACCGTTCCTTTGGATTTCATCCGGGAAAGATGTTCCAGCAATGTATTGTGGTATTCCTTGTTGAAAATGATAACCGGAAAGTTTCGGATCTTGCCGGTCTGTATCAGCGTCAGGGCCTCGAATAGCTCATCAAGTGTGCCAAAGCCCCCCGGCATCACGATGAAGGCAAAGGAATATTTCACAAGGAGGATCTTGCGGACAAAGAAATGCTTCACCTGCACCCACCGGTCTACATATAGATTAGGCTTTTGTTCTACAGGGAGCTGTATATTGCAGCCCACCGAACGGCCACCGGCCTCCCTTGCCCCTCGATTGGCAGCCTCCATTAGCCCCGGTCCCCCGCCGGTCATGATTGTAAAGCCCAGCCGTGCGAATTCCCCGGCGGCCTCGCGAGTAAATTCATAGTAAGGATGACCCTGGCTGAAGCGTGCTGAGCCGAAAATGGTGATACACGGGCCTACAAAATGCAGCTTACGGAATCCACGTATGAGTTCCCAGAATGTTGTAAAGGTGAACTTCAGTTCCTGAAACCTCGACTGGGGGCCTTCCAGGAACTGGATCTCCGACTTTCCTGACGTTTCTTTTGTTTCCATCAGCTGCAGAGTTTCATGGCAATGCTGCCCAGGGTACCCATCTCACCGGCTTGGCCGAAAAGCACTTTTCCGCGGTGCTTGACTACATTCCAGATGATATCACAATATATCTTTTCATCTTCGGGGGTAATGGCTGCATCGTGATCCACGACCAGTATGTCCCCCCTGCCCTGCTGAGATGCTTCTAATATATCAGGCAAAACTGTCAGGGCTCCCCCTGTCCCGGCAAGGTCCTTTACCATAGCGATCAGGTGCGCCCGCAGTTTGTCCTTCCGGCTGAGTAGTTCCGACCATGCAGCGTTAGCAATATTGTGGTAGGAATGGCCTGCTTTTAGCGTTATATGCGCCGGATACACCGATGCGAAACGTGCAGCCTGCATGTAGCGGCTATACATGGCAGGGGATGCAGCAATTACATAACGCAGCCTGGAAGTGTTGAAGCGGGTGATAAGCTCGCGGTCCAGGCTGTCAAAAAGGCCGGGGATATCTTTGGGCAGGCCGGGGCTGCTGCCGGGTACCAGGGGGAAAAATCCGTCTTTGGTTTCGGATAGTACCTTATCGTTCTGCGCATGGAGCAGCCGTACACCCTTGTGGTCAAGCAGCAATATATTGTAGTCGCAGAAATTGTTACTAACCTCGATAAGGGGGCGAAGATCAAAGCGGTCGGCTACCTGTACGCGGTTCTGCGGCACGGGAAAGGGCGAATAAAGGACCTCCCGGACACCCTCGGATAAGAAAATGCTCATGCTGCCGAACTCATGGTGAATGGCAACTTCCGCAGGAAGCAACTGGAGTTTCTCGGGCACCGTCGTATCCCCGGGCAGGTCTGCCCCTTCCTGTATCATAACTCCGGCCTGTGCTGCAAGCCTCGCTAACTCTGTTGCGCAATGGTCGGGTGTTGTGCACGGCGCAGCGGTGTTCATGGATATCGTTACGCAGGACGTTCCCCTATGGGAGGCAATCCCCTTGAAGTCAATAGTTTCCATAATACTTGTTTTTTTAAAGTTTTTGTATCATTCAGGCAGCAGCTCCGCTTTTTGCGGGACGCTGCAGTATTATTGCCAGCCAGCAGTGCAGCAGTTTAAGAACCTTTACTATGATGCTGTGAGCTGTGGTTTTTCCATGTTTTTACAGTACTTCCAGCAGGTTCTGTACGTGTTCAGCCCCCGAGGCATTCCAGGCCATCTTTTCGGCTGCTTCTTTCTGAGCAAGCGAGGGTACGCTTCCCCGAAGGATAATTGTATTGCCAAGGGCTTCTACGGTAATATCATCATCGTCAATATCGCGATTGCGAAACAGCGCTCCCTCGACATCCCGCGCATCGGCTTTATGGTCCGGTTGTGTTCGCACAGTGATCTTATTGTTTACGCCTTTTACCCCCAACAGCTGTGAGGCGGCCTCGCGGGCGGCTTCCCTCTGAAAATTCCGGCCTACCTCGCCCTCCAGGGTAACATAGCCGTCACTGACCCTAATCCTAAGCTGCTTCCAGGGAATCTCCCAACGCCACTGGTAGGCCTGATGGATGGCTTTTTCGATCTCAGCGTCAGTGAGCACCATTGGGCCGTTTGGCGCGACTATAATATGGTTGACAATACCCCTTACACCACTGACATGCCTGGCCGCGCTTTGGGCAGCTTCCTTTTGGCTGTATTGTTCAACCTTACCCGTTAGGATTACTACGCCATCCTCTACTGCAACCGCAATAGGGATATCGTCCACCTCAGGCTGGAAGTAAAGCGACCGCTCCACATCCAATTGAATGGTTTCATCTGTTTTCATATTTATCATGATTATTTAGTTGTTGTAGCCCTTGCGCGGCCCCATTGCCCGAAGCAAATATCCAATAGATGAATCCGCTGATTACGGCTGCAAAAAAGCACCAGGCCGATACGAAATCACGATCGTACAGTACTTTTGCTGCAAGGTACGACAGTGTTAGAGCTACAGCCAGACGATACATACCCCTGATGCCGGAAACCCAGAACGGGGCAAGGATGGCAAACAGGTAAGGCAGGCTTGCCATGATATGGTAAGGAGAATGCTGGTGCTGCATGTACCGGATATGGCAATCCGCAACGGTTACTCCCACGCTATAAGTAAACAGGTAAAAAGCCAGATAAAGGGAGGTAAAAATGCCGATGATAAGAAGCATGCGGAGAATATTCCTGCGCACCCTGTCCCGTTCCGGCAGCAGCAGTGCTAAGGGGATCAATACCGGCCAGACCGATTCAGCCACAAAAAGGTAAAAATAAGCAAGGTCTGTCCTTAAGCGGTAAAGCGAAAGGTTTCCCATCGAGACCCATATAAGGCCCTCGGCGAATTGCTGGATTGCGAAAATTAGGGGTATGCAGGCAAAAAGCAGTTCAATCCGCTGCCTTGCCTTTCCTATGGAAGCTGCGCCCAGGGCTGCCAGTAAGACTGCCAACGTAAAGCTTGCAGAAGATGAGATGCACATGGCGGTATGTTTTTAGTTAAGGTAAAGTATCATTTCCCAGCACTGCAATGGTGCTGGCGAGAGCCTGCAACGCCTCGCGGTAGTCCTTTATAAAGGCCGGATTATCGTGCTCGGTGCGCTCAAGGTGTTGTACCGCGTCCCTGTAGGCATCACTATGCCCTTTCAGCCTTCCCCTTAGTTTATCCAGTTGGTACTGCGCCTTGATAAACTGCCTGCGCCGCGCCGCCATATGCCTTCGCCTGCCCGGGTCGGCCGTTTGGATATCCACCAGTGTAAGCAGTGAATCAAGCCGGCACAAAGTGCTGTCCGCTTCGCGCTCAAAATCCCTGTACTGGGAAGATATTTTGATTGCCGGCACAGTATCCCTGATAGCGGATGTCCTGATTTGGGTATCTCCTGCACCATTACAGCCGGGCAGCACCATAACGGCCAGGACAAGGCCTGTCAGGCGCAGGAGTCGTAGTTTAAGCCTCAACATAGGTAAGGCTGTTCAAGGTTCACGACAAGGTTATTGATAACCTTTGTCACCCCAGGGGTCTTGTAGGCGAGCTTTTCCGCTTCTTCCTTTTGGTAGAGCGAGCATACCGTACCCTTAAGCTCCACAGCCGTGCCATGCACTTCTACTTCTATTTCATCGGCATCAATCGACCAGTGCCTGCGCATGGCCCGGACCACCTGGTCGCTATCCACCTTTTCAGCCAGCTCCTTCCCCAGCCTGATCTCATTGGTCACGCCCCTTACGCCCGGCAGGTCTTTTACCAGGTGGCAGGCATGCTCACGCTGGTAGTTCCAATGAAGGGTTCCCTCCAGTGTCAGCCAACCATCCTCAACTGTTACCGTGAGGGCATCCTGGGGAATGATAAGGCTCCCTTGAAGCATCCTTACAGCATCTCTGGCAATATCGATATCATCGGCAAAATCGCGTTTGCCAATGTGTACCGACACTTCGTCCACCACCGCCCTTACCCCTGCAACAGACTTTGCGGCATGTTCCGCCTCTGTTTTCTTAGCAAGGGAGTCTACAATGCCGCTTAACGTTACGATCCCGTCGCTAACGCTTACTCCGATTTCCGCAGCATGGAGCAACGGCTCGTAACCCAGCGCCAGCTGCACATCGTATTGCAATTCTTCATTTGTTTTCATAGTGAAAGGTTTAAAGGAACCCTAAAGCCCCCGTTACACATCAGGCATAGAGGTAGTCGTATTCCACCACAAGCTGGTTGTCTACAAACCATACTCCGGGCGTCTTATAGGCAATGCGCTCGGCCTCATCTTTCTGGAAAAGCGAAGACACTATGCCGCTCAGGCTGATGGTAGTGCCATGGGCGCGCACATGGATCTTGTCAGAATCGATCGCCCAGTTGCGGCGAAGGGCATCCTCTACTTTTTTCTGCTCGATCTGGTCCTCGACCTCAGACTTTATCATTAGCTTGTTGGTCACCCCCCTGACACCGGCCAGGTAACGAACAGCGTTCCTGGCGGCCTGCCTCTGGAAGTCCCAGTGCAGGGTGCCCTCTAAGGTAACCCAGCCATTATCTACCGTTGTCTTGATCTTGCTGTCAGGCACCGACCAGTTTCCCTTCAGGGCAAGCACTACGCTTTCAGCGATATCAGTATCGCTTATTACAAAGCCATTGGCAAACCTTACTTCGATGTCGTCTACTACCGCCTTTACACCTGCTACGCTTTTGGCCGCCTGTTCGGCTTCGGTCTTTTTAGCATAGCTGTCTACCGTACCGGTCAGCGTCACAATTCCGTCATGCACGATCACGCCGATTTCAGCTGCGTGGAGCAGCGGTTCCCATTTGATGGCATCCTGCACATCTTTTTGGAGTTTTTCATTACTTTTCATGTTTACCATTTTTTTAGCGTTAATAAAACTGTTGGAAAGCGAGGCAACATTTAGCCGGGCCGCAGAAACAAAATTGCTTTATAATCCAACAATAAAACATGATATTGATCAGACAAAAAAGTGATTTTAAGCACTTTGTATATTTTTAGGCTATTCGGTTATTTTGCTATGCGGTTAATCGTTTTGCAGGCATTAAATGATTATTACATCGGAATATTTACGACATTTGGTTAAGCTTCGGGATGAAAACAAGGCGCTTTTTTGGTCAACCATCCATTGATGCCAGTGCACCATTGAATTTATATTATAATGCCGCAATTGTCTCCTGAAGACACCAGTCCGGGCTTCCTGACTATCAGGCAACTCAATGTATTGCCGGTTGTTTAGTGCGCCTTTGCAAAACACAACCTTAACGGGACTCTGTAAAGATCAGCCGCAAGGACCCTGCCTCGCTTTCAGGCATTTCAACGGAAATAGTTAGTCGTACTATTACCGATGAGGAATAAGGTGCCGGTGGATAAACCGGCAACACTATTGCTATCCCGGACATTGAAAAGTTCAGCAGGATGAAAAACTGATACATGATGAGGATCACATAATTACGTGACCGGCATCATCCTTTATAACTTGTGTAGATTTTAATTTTGTTAACTATTTTTGATATTCAACTAAATACCAGCACCATGACACCCGTTGCAACCACAACGAACCTACTCTCCTGCCTATGGAATGAATTGTTGAATGACCCGTCTACAATAATTGGATAATCCCAACCGAGCGTTGGTAATTTAAATTATACAAATACCTCAAATAGCTACTTCTATGAAAGTAATAAAACGCTCAGGCGACATCGTAGACTTCGACAGGAAAAAGCTGGAAAACTCCCTGTTGCGCTCTGGTGCGATGCCATCCGTCGCCAGCCAGGTCCTGGCAGGGATAGACTCGCAGCTACACGAGGGCATTACCACCAAGCAGATTTATAAGCAGGCATTCGCTATGCTCAGGCGCGCATCCAATGCGCACGCAGCACGCTATAACCTACGGACTGCCTTGCTGCATCTTGGACCCGCAGGGTTTTTCTTCGAGAAATTCATAGCGCGTCTGTATGCCGCACAGGGATGGCAAACCGCAACAAACTTAATGCTACAGGGCAATTGCGTGTCCCACGAGGTGGATATTGCCATGCGCCGTGATGGTGTTATCATTATGGCCGAATGTAAGTTTCACAATAGCCGCGAGGCCATCAGTGATGTCAAAGTGCCCCTCTACATCCTGTCCCGGTTTAATGACCTAAAACCAAAAAAGCATGAGTTGTTTGGTATCTCAGATCACATCACCCAATGCCTGATCGTGACCAACAACCGCTTCAGTGCAGATGCCGTCACTTTTGCGAACTGTTCCGGCATGCAGCTCCTGAGTTGGGATCTGCCGGCAAACGGGTCTATCAGCCTACTGACAGACCGCAACGGCCTGTACCCCGTGACCTGCCTTACTACCCTGACAGCGATAGAAAAAGAAAAGTTACTGATACTGGATATACTCCTTGTTAAGGAAGTCCTGGATCATTCGGACTGCCTGCATAAAATTGGCATTAGCGAAAACAGGATAAAAAATGTACTAAAAGAATGTTCTGAACTACGTAATACATGAAAATATGAAAATAAGATTTTTAGGCGGTGCCGGTACCGTAACAGGATCCAAAACCCTTGTGGAAAGCAACGGCGTAAGGATATTGATTGACTGCGGCCTTTTCCAGGGCCTCAAAACCCTGCGGGAACTAAACTGGGAACCCCTACCGGTGCTGCCCGAAACGATTGACTACGTACTGCTCACCCATGGCCACCTTGACCATTGCGGCTGGCTGCCAAGGCTCGTAAGCCAGGGGTTCCGGGGCAAGATTTTCTGTACGGGCCCTACGCGCCAGATCACAAAGCTGATCCTTCTGGACAGCGCAAAGATACAGGAGGAAGAAGCGGAAAGAGCCAACAGGGAGCACTATTCTAAACACGAAGTTGCCGAGCCGCTCTACAACATGGAACAGGCAGCTGCTGTATCCCCATTTTTCAGGACCGTCAAACCACACGAGGAAATAGCCCTGGATGCAGATATAACTGCCCTATTCTCCAAAGCGGGGCATATCATAGGCGCCTGCAGCATAAGCCTTCACCTGGAAGGCAAGACCCTGGTTTTTTCCGGGGATATCGGCCGTGATGACGATGTGCTGATGTTTGCCCCTGAAAAGCCCGTTCAGGCTGATTATGTATTTTTGGAAAGCACCTATGGCAACAGGCTGCATCCCCATGCCGATGTGCTGCTACAGCTTGAAACTTTTATTACCAACACTATTGATAAGGGCGGTACGGTCATTATTCCCGGTTTTGCGGTAGAAAGGGCGCAATCGCTCATGTTTCTCCTTTGGCAGCTCAAAAAGCAGGGAAGGCTGCCCGATGTGCCGTTTATACTCGATACGCCTATGGGCGCAAATGTACTGGAGGTTTTTACCCAAAATACATCCTGGCACAAGCTTACCCCTGAGGAATGCTCGGGGATGCTGCAGCGCTTTACCATTACATCGGCCTTCGAGGATACGTTGGCTACAATAGCGGATAAGCAGCCAAAGGTTATTCTTGCCGCCAGTGGCATGGCAACCGGGGGCAGGATACTCTCTTACCTGGAATACTATATAGGGATCCCGGAGACTACCGTTATTATTACCGGCTACCAGGCAGAGGCCACACGGGGAAGGAAATTACTGGAAGGAGCCCGTGAAATAAAGATCTACGGACGATATTTTCCCGTAAGGGCAAAAATACTGCAAATCGAAGGGCTCTCTGCCCATGGTGACCAGAACGACCTGCTCAACTGGCTTTCCGCATTAAAAGTAGCGCCAAAAAAGGTGTTTTTAGTACACGGGGAAAACCAGCCAGCCGACGAATTGCGCATCAGGATAAATGAGCGTTATGGCTATCCCTGCACCGTCCCGCTAATGGGCAGCGAGGTTGAGCTATAATTTTCTTCGCCTGTAGTATTTGACCGCCTCGTACCACAGGACGGAGCTTGCAGCGACCAACAGGCACCATAACACTTCCGATAAAGGGACCGGCACAAATTGGAATACCGAAGAGACATCCGGCACCACGAGGGTTACAGCCAGGATTGCCATAGTAGCTAACAGGACATACGCTATCAGGGGATTTTTGTAACGCACCACCGTCAGAATCGAATAAACGCGGGAGCGGCTGACCTGCGTAAGCAATATATTGGCCAGTACAAGGGTTGTGAACACAAGGGTGCGGGTGTGCTCCCCGGTAAAGCCCCTTGCTACCGAGACCTGATAAACCAATACAAGTCCTGCAGTGATGGCCGCCCCCTGCAGGAGGCTATGCGCCAGTTCTCCCCAGCTGAAAAAAGAAGCTTCAACCGGGCGTGGCGCAGCGTGCATAGTATTTTTCTCTAAAGGATCACCTTCAAAAGCTACCGAGCAGGTCGGCCCCATGATAAGTTCCAGTACGATAACGTGCAGCGGTGAGAAAATTGCAGGGTAGGTCCAACCCAACAGCAACGGCAGCAGGACGATAAGTATAATAGGAATATGGATGGCAATGATATACTGTACGGCCTTCTTGAGGTTGGCATAGATCTTTCTTCCTGCGGCGATGGCGGTAACCATTGCCGAAAGGTCGTCTTCCACCAAAACCAGCGAGGCAGCCTCTTTGGCAATGGCCGTGCCTTTCCTGCCCATAGCAATGCCGATATGGGCAGCCCTGAGCGCCGGGGCATCATTTACCCCATCCCCTGTCATGGCAACGACCTGCCGGTTTGCCTTCAGGGCATTGATTATCCTGAGCTTTGCCTCGGGGAACATCCGGCTGAATATTGCATTATCCCGCACGGCTATCGATAGCTCCTCATCAGAAAGGCGCATTAAATCTTCCCCGCCTATTGCCTTATCATATCCCCTAAATCCAACTTCCTTAGCAATGGCCTCTGTCGTAAGGCTGTTATCACCGGTAATGATCTTCACCTGTACGCCTGCATCATAAAACTGTTTTAGCACCATTGCCATATTCTCTTTGGGCGGATCGTAAAAAGCAACAAGCCCCATATAATCCAGGTGCAGGGCCATTTGGTCTTCAGGCAGTATTTCATCAGCGGCACTACCAACGGCAAGTACCCTGTAACCCTGTGCTGCCAGCGCAGTAAGTACCTCCCTGACTTTTTGCTGATGCGAAGTTGTAAGCCCTGAAGCCCTCAGTACCGCCTCGGGGGCACCTTTTACCGCTATTAGGCGATGTCCCGACGCATTTTCGTACACATGAGTCATCATAGGTGGCTGGCCTGAAAGGGGATATTCGCGTACCATTCTATACAGAGAACGTTCATCATTGTCTGTAAATAAGCTATATGCGTCATGAAGAGCCTTTTCCATAGGGTCGAAGGGTATCGGCTCACTGGCAAACATCGCTATTTGCAGCAATTGCCCGGCAGGCACAGACAGTGTTGTGGCAGTGCCTGCGTCTGTTATTGTTCCGTCCGGTAAGGCGAGTTTTGCGAGGCTCATCCTGTTTTGGGTAATTGTTCCGGTTTTATCAACGCATATCACCGTAGCACTGCCAAGGGCCTCAACCGTTTTCATCTGCTTGACAACAATACCCGAGCGCATGAGCCTCCATGCGCCCAGCGCCATAAAAGTAGTGTAGGCAACAGGTATCTCTTCAGGAAGGATGCTCATGGCAAGGGTCAACGCCTTGAGAAGGCTTTTAATAAAAGAACCCGACTGATAAAAATTAATTGCCCAGACCAGCAAAAACACAATAGTGCCTATTATCGCCATATTACGTACAAAGGCGCGTATCTGCCGCTCCAGTGGGGTGCGTTCTATTACCACCTGTTTCAGCCTGTCCCCTATCATTCCAAGCCTGGTGGCATTGCCGGTGTGAGTAATACGGATAACGGAGAGCCCGGATGTTACAGCTGTTCCGGCATAAACTAGCCTGTCCGGCCCGTTCTCATCCTTTTCCACCGGGAATGCCTCACCTGTAATCACTGATTCGTTAAGGGAAAAGTCATTCGCCTGCAGGATTTCGCCATCCGCAGCAACGGTCTCGCCTTCCCTGGCAATCAGGCAATCGCCCGGCACGAGGTCGGCAGTATTGATAAGCATCTCTGTCCCCTCGCGTATAACCGTGCATTGCGGCTGGGTAATTTCCTTTAATTTTTTAAATGCATTGTGGCTGCGTCCCTCCTGCACTACAGAGACCACAGCAACCAACAATACCGCCGAAAAAAGCAATAAGGCATCCGAAAACTTTCCGCTTATGAGATAAATGGAGCTCGCAGCAAGGAGCAGGATAATCATGGGTTCAGTGACAATCCCTTTGAATATGCGCCAAAAAGGATGACCGGATTTTCCGGACAGCACATTCAAGCCATGGGCAAGCCGGGCTTCCCGTACCTGGTCCTGGCTGAGTCCTTTAAAGGTATTTGTTAACGCCATATCTATAATGATAGTAAGTAGTTATGAACACCATTGCCCTGATTGCAAAGGTACACATTCTGTTAATGCATAATATGATACCCGTCATTCAGCATGGCTTT
Organism: Flavobacterium album; assembly: GCF_003096035.1. Taxonomy (NCBI): domain Bacteria; kingdom Pseudomonadati; phylum Bacteroidota; class Flavobacteriia; order Flavobacteriales; family Flavobacteriaceae; genus Flavobacterium; species Flavobacterium album. Next base: position 3,377,495 of record NZ_CP029186.1, read on the forward strand.
TCTGTACCGGGTCCGCAAAGCAGTGACCGGGATACTGGATGAGTACTTCTAAAGGCAGGAGGCATGTTCAGGCGGACGTGACGGGCGTCATATATTTAGCGCCCTACCCTTCGTAATATTGCAGGATGAAAAGGCTATCTTACCTCCCGGACTTACTAAAAAAAACAGGCCAGTTGCTGCTCCTGGCGGTCCTGTTGTGTACGGCTGAGAGCAAGGCTGGCGCAAGTGTATTGCAGGAGGGCCAATTTATCTGTAAATCGGATATCGCTTCATATTGCCGCAATTACACACGGTTTGCTTACCTGGAAAAAGAACTTGCCGCACTCTACAGCAATGACAGTGCCTTTATATGGTTTGACGATGTGGAGTTAAATGATTTTGCGTATGTCGTTTATAACAATGCGGGGCAAATGGCCAACGAGGGGCTGCCCCAATCTTTTCCCTACGCACAACGTTTCGAGGCTATTTTTAACCAAGGCGTAGACAGGCAGGTTGAGACCGAACTGCTGATCAGCTCCCTTTACCTGTTCTATAACCGCAAGGTGTACGGGGGCCTAAGTGAGCAGGACAGCGCCGGGACCGGATGGCATCTCCCAAGGGAAAAAACCTGCCTTACAGCATTCAACGATTCCCTTGGACTAAAGCCATCCCGCAGGTTGTTTGGACAATATTACAACCTGAAAAAGGGGCTGCAGCGGTACCTTCAGATAGAGCAGGAAGGCGGCTGGGACTCTATTGCCGTCCCGTCTGCAGAGATCCACGTAATGCCGGGAGACAGCGCACCGTTGATCCGGAAGATCCGGACCAGGCTTTATATCGAGGGCTACCTCAACACAAATTCGGGGAGCCTTGTATATGACCGGGAACTTCGCCAAGGCATTGATGCTTATCGCCAACGGCAGCATATGGACAGTGATAGTCTGATCAATGCAGCACTTATTGATGCGCTGAATATCAACGTTACAGAGCGTATCCGATGTATTGCTGTAAATATGGAGAGGTGCCGCTGGATTCCTGATGGGATAAGCAATGCCCCAACATGTATCGCGGTAAACATACCCTCATACCGGCTCCTGTATATCAGGGATGGCATAACGGTACTTGAATCAAAAGTAGTGGTGGGCACCCGGGAGCATAGGACAGCAGTCTTTACCGGGGACATGGCGTACATCGTGTTCAGCCCCTTCTGGAATGTGCCCTCCAGCATATATAACAATGAAATAGCGCCGCAACTGCGTCTGGATCCCCGTTACCTGGACACGCACAATATGGAATGGCACGGCAAGCAGTTGCGCCAACGGCCCGGACCCGGAAACCCTCTTGGGCAGGTAAAGTTCATCTTTCCGAATTCCAACAGCATCTACCTGCACGACACCCCGTCCAGGAGCCTGTTTGAGAAGGAAAATCGTGCCTTTAGCCACGGCTGCATCCGGGTGGCGCGGGCGCGGGAATTGGCAATAGCGATCATGCAGGCCGATGCAGGATGGACGGAAAGCGAGGTTGACAATGCCTTAAATTCGGCAAAGGAACGGTACTACACGCTAAAGCATAAGATTCCCGTATATATCGCTTACTTTACTGCATGGGCTGACCAGGACGGCAAGGTTTCGTTTTTCGATGATATCTATCAAAGGGATAAAAAACTCCAGAAATTATTATTGGAAGAATGAGCCTGACTGCTAACATACGCGATTTTTTTGACGAAACCGGAAAGGTTGCGGCCTTTACAGGCAGGTTCTTTAGTGTGGGGTTCACCCCGCCGTATGAAACGAAAGAATTTATCAGCCAGTGCTACAATATTGGATACCGCTCTTTTGGGCTTATAGCCTTAACCAGTTTTATCATCGGGTTGGTGCTGACGATGCAGCTGCGTCCTGAACTTGTGGATTATGGGGTTGAATCGCAGCTTCCCGTTATGGTGGGCATTGCAATTATCAGGGAGATAGGCCCCGTGATTGCAGCACTGATATTTGCGGGAAAGATTGCCAGCAGTATTGGCGCTGAACTGGGATCGATGAAAGTAAGCGAACAGATCGATGCTATGGAGGTTAGCGGTACGAATCCATTTAAGTACCTTGTATCCACACGTATCCTGGCCTGTACCCTGATGCTGCCACTACTTATAGTAATGGCCGATGCCATAGCCCTTTGGGGTGCCTACATAGGTGTTAATATGCAGGGAGTTACAAGCCTTACCCTATTCTTTCACCAGGTGTTCAGCTCCCTGGGGTTTAATGATGTGCTGCCTGCACTTGTAAAAAGTTTCTTTTTTGGCTTTGCGGTCGGGCTGGTAGGCTGCTATAAAGGCTATACCGCTGCAAAAGGCACCCGGGGCGTAGGCAATGCATCCAATACAGCGGTAGTGCTTGCTTCGGTGCTGATATTTATAATTGACCTGTTGGCTGTACAGATTGTCGAAATGCTGGGATACAACTGATCACATGGAAAATTCGAACACCAATAACACAGAAGGCCACGCAGCGGCTATAACAATTAGCCACCTTTGCAAGAGGTTCGGTTCAAACATGGTGCTTGACGACTTTAACCTCACCGTGTATAAAGAAGAGAACCTGGTAGTGCTGGGCAAATCCGGCTCAGGGAAGTCGGTACTCATAAAATGCATCATAGGGCTCATTTACCCGGACAGTGGCAGCATAACTGTTAATGATACGGATGTACTGGCCCTGGGGCACCATGAGCTGGACAAGATGCGTGCCCGGGTAGGCTTTCTTTTCCAGAGCAATGCGATCTACGATTCCATGACGGTGAGGGAAAATCTCGAGTTTCCGCTGCGCAGGCGATGGATCAGCCTGGAGCAGGCCGAGATTGATGCATTAGTAGCTGAAGCCCTGGATAATGTGGGCCTTGGGCATACAATAGATATGATGCCCGCAGAGCTTTCAGGGGGCATGCTCAAGCGGGTTGCACTCGCCAGGACTCTTATCCTCAAGCCTGAGATCATACTTTATGATGAGCCTACTTCGGGACTGGATCCGGTTACAGCAAGGGAAATTGAGAACCTTATACTGGCCCTCAGGCAAAAATACCATATCACTTCGGTCATCATATCCCATGATATGAACTGTGTTAAAAAGACCGCAGACCGTGTTGTACTTTTACTTAACGGAAAATGCTATGCCGAAGGGACCTACAGGGAATTCAGGGAATCACAAGACAGGAACATTAAACAATTTTTCGAATAATGACTAAAGAGGGCTTAAATACGGTACGGCTGGGGATTTTCGTCATTGCAGGGCTTGTGCTTTTAGTTGCCGCACTTTTTATTATTGGCAATAACGGAAGCCTGTTTGGCAGCAGCGGAGAGCTCAGGGTGCGATTTGACAATACCTACGGACTGCAGAAAGGCAATAACGTTTTCTTTTCAGGCATCAATGCCGGTACGGTAAAGTCTGTCGTGCTTCTTGATGAGGCTACCATCGAGGTGACCCTGCTTATCGACCGGGACATAATGCAGTACATTCCCGAAAATTCAATGGCTTCCATTAGTACCGAGGGGCTTATGGGCAATAAATCCGTGAATATCACCCCTGCGCCGCAGCAACATGCGAAAGTGCACAATGGTGATTACCTGATGCCGGCACGGAAGGCTAATATCGATGATATGCTGGAGACACTTTCAAAAAGCAATGACAATATTGCAGCAGTATCCCTTGCGCTGAAAAATACGGTATCGCAGATAGAAGGCAGCAGCCTGCTTAAAATGATCGACGACCCGCAACTCTCCAGGGATATGATGGCCTCTGTGAGAAACCTCAACGGGACGATGGAGAACGCGCGGCATATAACATCGCAACTGGATGCAGTAGTGCTTGACGTCAAAAATGGGCAAGGCGCTGCCGGGCTGTTACTTTCCGATAAGGAATTTGCCGGCGATATAAAAAATACGGTAAATAATATACAGCGTGCAAGCGTACAGATTGAGTCCATGGCGGGAGAACTGAACGAAGTAGCCCTTACGCTTAAAGCCGGTCTAAACAGTAAGGGGCCTCTTAACGCAATAATGACGGATAGCATTATGAGCGAAAAAATCAAAAGCAGCCTCGATAATATCGAAAAAGGCACTGATAATTTCAACCAGGATATGGAGGCGCTTAAGCATAACTTCCTGCTCAGGGGATATTTCAGGAAACTTGAGAAAAAGAGGGCTAAACAAAAAACAGAAGGCCAGGCAAAACCATAGATCAGCGCCTTTTTCTAATATACTTATTCATAAATTTTCAGTTTCTCCTGTAAGGCCCTTATTTCATGCTGCATTGCCTGCATTTTTTCCAGGAGGTGAAAAACGGCATCCAGGCCCTCGGGATTGATGTTCAGTTCCACATGCAGTCTGATCAGCTTTTCCAGTTTGGGTAGCTCTGCCGGATCGATGTATGCTTCGGTATTAAGATATATAATTTTTATAAGGCTAAACTCATGTAATGTCGTCAGCAGCGAAACGCCCACCTGGTGAATTTCGCAAAATGGCTTTAACTGTATAAGGTCTTTTGTTTCCATACTTTTTATTTTGAAAGGTTTGCCAGTTGTTCAAACAATTGTTTTTGCTTTTCGTCGAGTTGGGAAGGAATTACAACATTAAGGGTTACATACAAGTCTCCAAACTGTCCCTCTTTCTTATATACCGGGAAGCCCTTGCCTTTAAGCCTGAGCTTTGTGCCATTTTGCGTGCCTGCCGCTATCTTCAGCTTTACTTTTGTATCCATTGTCTGGAATTGCACCTCACCGCCGAGTACTGCTGTGTACAGGTCGATATCCTGCGTGGCGTAGAGATCGTTTCCGCTTCGCCTGAACTTCGGGTCCTCCTGTATTGAAAAGGTAATGTACAGGTCGCCGTTGGGCCCGTTGCCCGAACTGCTACCCCCCTGCCCTGCGAGCCTGATAACCTGCCCGTGCTCTACTCCCGCCGGTATAGTGATCCTAAGATTCTTACCCTGCACGGAAAAAGTCTGCTGGTGGGTCTTAGCTGCCTGCTGCAGGGTGAGATTCAGTGTTGCGTTAATGTCCTGGCCCCGGAACCTGGCTTGTCCGCGGCCGCCCTGCCCGCCAAACATGGATTCGAAAAAATCAGAGAAATCACCTCCCTCAAAACCGGCACCGGAATAGCCGTAGCTGCCGGCACCTTGTTGCTGACCCTGCTGCTGTTGTTGCTGTGCCCTGCGGTACTGCTCATATTCTTCGCCGTGTTCCCAGTCCTTACCAAATTTGTCATATTTGGCCCGTTTCTCCGGATCGCTAAGCACAGCGTTGGCTTCATTGAGTTGCTGAAACTTCTTGTTGGCTTCCTTATCGTCCGGATTAAGGTCGGGATGCAGCTTACGCGCAAGCTTTCTGTAAGCCGATTTTATCTCGTCAGCGGAAGCCGACTTGTCTACGCCCATTATATTGTAATAATCCATAAGCGGTTAAATTGAAATTATATCTGATTTACTTGTTGGCAATGTGCAATTTACGCAATTTTAAACCAATGACCTAGATCATTCTGACACGCCAGGCCACAATGATATAGGTCATTTTGCTTTCGGTTTCCACCTATTACCTTTATGGACAACTTAAACCCCGGGGCTATGAAAAAATACTCTCCCCCACAGACTTTTCAAAAATTTCACTGAATCGCAAGCTATCCAGCCCGGATACAACCGAAAAGCCAACAGCCTCACTTACCCAACTAGCGGGTATTGAAGGTATCGTTGAGAACAACTTCTTTATCCGCGCCAAATACCGCTTTCCTGTTGGCTCCCTCCGGGAATTCGAACTGGCCGTTAACCACATACTTATATTCGGTAAACCGATAACCCGTTGCCATTGTAACGGTAAGCCTGTACTGCCCGGCAATACTGTCCAGCTGCATGGGTGTGTCCTGTTGCCAGCTTAATGGCTTATCGCCTCCGCGCACCGATGCCGTGCTGCCCGGGGGAATCCCTTTAGCGGAAAGCGTAAATGTAATGTTTCTGGTAGTGGTTGGCTGGACGCAGGAAACAAGCAGCCACCCGGCCAGCAAGAGGTATACGTATCTCATTTTTTGATTTTTTTAGTGATTAAATAATCCAGGCCGAAACGTCCGCTTCCGAGCACCATGGTGTAGAGTGTGATGAAGGCAAAGCCAAGGGCCGGCAGCATATTCCAATATCCGCTTTGAAGCTGCTGGCAAAAAGCGGCAACCAGCATGGTTATACAAATCAGCAGCGAAGCAACCCTCGTCTGCAGCCCTGCAAGCAGCAGCAGTCCCCCTACCGCCTCGCTGAATCCTCCCATCCAGGCGAAGAAGGCGGGGAAAAGTGCGAACGGGCCGCCAAATTGGGCAACGTCATTGGGAAACCAGAAGGCCACTTCAAAGAGTCCGAGATTAAGGTCCGGGTCAGACCATGGCATCCCGAATTTCTGGGCACCGAAATTAAAAGCCATAAAATAGCCGCAGACGAGCCTTGGCAATGTGAGCACGGCATCTTGTGTCCAGTGCGGCAGGATGGCCGGTGCCGTAAGTTTTTGGAATAGTCGCATAATATATCGATTTTCAGCGAAAGTAATCACAGTGCAGTACACCGAAGTACCAAATTATAATTTGGTCACTACTTCCGGTTTATTATGCTATATTTCAATATCTTTAAAACCTGAAAATGTAATTCTGCAAGTTAACCAAAGACGTTTATGCAATTTGATTTTGGGGTTCACAGTTCGCTGTTGCTGGTCTTCCAGGCGCACATCATGGTTTATTCCGGGCTGTGCTTTCGCAGGTATTTGGCAGACAGATACGCATCTGATTTGTGGCTTTCCTTATTGCTGCTCCTTTCGTTTCTCTATGTGTGCCCGTGGATGCTTGGGTTTGCAGGATGGTATTCCCTCCAGCCTTTCAGGGATATCCTTTTCTATGTGCCTTTCCAGCATTTGTTCTTTTTAGGCCCTGTCATCCTATTTTATACGCTTAGCCTTTTAAATCCGGGATTCCGGTTCCGAAAAAAATACCTGGCCCATTTCGTACCCGGGCTGGCATACATTATCTACTCGGCGGTGCTATGCATTTATGATAAGCTTATTTTCGGAGGCTATTATTTCCTGGCTGATGAGCAGGACAGGGATTTTGACGACTGGTACCAAATCAGCGGGTTCATTAGCATGATTGTCTACTTTATTGCAGCATTGCGGTTTTACATCAGTTACCGCAAAATCACGCTTAATTTCCTTAGTAATGCCGATGCATTCTCATTCGTCTATATCCGAAATTTCCTCATCGCTGTGCTCGGTATCCTTATCAGCTGGTGCGTGATCGCAATATTCGGGCTTTTCTTCAGGGTCGACTTTATTGACAGCTGGTGGCACTTCCTGTCGTTTTCGATATTCAGCTATTACATTGCTATTGCAGGCTATTCCAACGCAATCAGGTCGAGGATTTATATCGAAAGCTGGACCCTGCGATCGACCGGAAGGATACTCCTGGCAAAAGGAAGCTCCGGGCGGCAAATCGGTTTTCAGGATACAGTGCTCCTGGCCGAACCCCGGGATTGGAATGAACCGCCGGAAGAAGCGTTACCTGATGATTACTCTGAATGGCTGCAGAAGATCGATTCGATGATGCAGTCTGAAAAAAGTTATGAAGACCCCGAACTTTCACTCCCACAGCTTGCGGCGCGCCTTCGGCTAAGCGTACCCGCACTCAGCAGGATAATCAATAAAGGAGCCGGCAGCAATTTCAACGATTTTATAAACGCTTACCGTGTACAGGCAGTGATTGGATTGCTTACCGCGGGCGGCCACAAGCGAAACACCCTGTTGGGCCTCGCGTACGATTGCGGCTTCAACAGTAAGACTACCTTCAACCGTGCCTTCCGGAAAAAGGCCGGTATGTCCCCTAAAGATTTTATAGCATCCCTGCCTAAATAATCGGACAATTTATTCTTATCTTTAGATTCAAATCCCAGTTTCATTATATAACTACAATGGAAAACGAAACTCATTTTATTAACAGGAGCGGCTGGTTACGTGCGGCCGTGTTGGGCGCAAACGACGGAATCCTTTCTACCACAAGCCTTGCCATAGGCGTTGCTGCCGCAAGTGATACCCGTTCGCCAATTGTACTGGCAGCTATGGCGGGCCTTGTGGCTGGCGCCCTTTCAATGGCTGCAGGCGAATATGTATCAGTGAGCTCCCAAAGTGATGTAGAAAAATCCGATCTTGACCGGGAAATGCGCGAATTATCCGAATTTCCTGAAGAAGAGCTTGAAGAACTCACACAAATCTATATAAAACGAGGACTTACCCCAACGCTTGCCAAAGAAGTCGCATTGCAGTTAACAGCGCATAATGCATTGGAAGCCCATGCACGGGACGAACTGGGCATAAACGAAATTACACAGGCCAAACCCTTACAGGCTGCATTTGCCTCTGCCCTGGCCTTTCTTTGTGGTGGCACGCTTCCTTTTCTTGTAGCGATATTTGCCCCTATAAAAAACATGGTATACCTTCAGTACGGATTTGCAATTGTTTTCCTGGCGCTATCGGGAACATTAGCAGCCGGTGCGGGGGGATCGGGCAAATTCAAGTCGATAGCCCGTATTTGCATATGGGGTACTATTGCCATGGCCGCATCAGCGCTTGTAGGATATCTTTTTGATGTGAATGTAGCTTAGCCCGCTTAATTATAGTAAATAAATCGTAAGCTAATACTAACAGACTTTGCTGAGATAATATTGGTAGCTATAAAGCATATTTGTCATTGATTATCATATTCAAAGAACGCAAATGAAAAAGGCAGAAAGCAGCTACCTGAAGTGGCTCACCATAAAACCTGATCTGAAGGTAACTCATTTTGCTTTATTAATGAGCCTGCTTACTTTTTTGCTCTTCCATTTTCCTTTTTACACCTTTGTATTCAATAACGTTGATTATAACAGCTGGAACGGGATCAGTATCATCATCAGCCTTATTGTGCTGATGCTGGTAGTGAATGCCTTGGCATTTTACCTGATTTTGTTCCTCTCGCGTGTTATTGGTAAATTTCTGTTGGTGCTGTTCTTTATAATCAACGCTATTGCGGTCTATTTTATCGCTACTTATGGCGTCATCATTGACGAAAGCATGATAGGGAATATACTCAATACCAATTATGAAGAGTCAGGCAGCTTCTTTTCATTTAAATTAGTGCTATATGTACTGCTGCCTGGCGTTATACCCTCTATTTATATAGTTAGAGCTAAAATAAAAAACGTCCCGTTAAAGGAATTCCTTATCACTTCTTCGCTCACTCTTCTTTTCATTTTGACATTAGTATTCGCCAATGCTTCCAACTGGCTATGGATCGATAAGAACTCCAAGACGCTGGGCGGGCTGGCAATGCCGTGGTCGTACTCTGTAAATACCCCTCTTTTTTATATCCATAAATCGCAAAAAAATAAAAAGGAAATCTTATTGCCAGGTGCTACCATACAGGATAACAGAAAATCGGTTATGGTGCTGGTCATTGGTGAGTCTGCAAGGAGCATGAACTTTTCACTCTATGGCTATAATAAGAACACAAATCCGCTGCTTTCAAAAACACCAAATGTATCTCATTTTGATGCTTCCTCCTGTGCCACCTACACCACGGCAGGCGTAAAATGCATTTTAGAGCATACGCACACCGATGAGCTGTATGAAATTTTACCCAATTACCTGTACCGTAATAATGTAGAGGTCATCTGGCGGACGACAAACTGGGGCGAACCGCCTTTGCACATTAAAACCTACCAGGGCAGGGATGCTTTAATGCGGCAATGCAAGGGTGAAGGATGCAATTACGATGAGATCCTGCTCACAGGGCTAAAAGAACAGATACTGGCCAGTAAAAAAAACAAGGTTCTGGTCGTATTGCACACCAGTACGAGCCACGGGCCTACTTACAGCAAGAAATATCCGCCGCGGTTTGAAACCTTTAAACCCGTTTGCAACAGCGTTGAATTAGGGAATTGCTCACGGGAAGAGCTGATGAACGCTTATGACAATACCATTGTTTACACCGATTACATCCTGCATGAGGTAATAGAAAACCTAAAGCAATTGAAGGGGTATGACAGTGCAATGCTATTTGTTTCAGACCATGGCGAGTCTTTGGGGGAAAAGAACCTGTACATGCACGGAATGCCTTTAAGCCTTGCGCCTAAGGAACAATATGAAATTCCGTTTATCGTATGGCATTCTGATAGCTCGGGACAGCTAAAGCCTTTAAAAACGGTATCCCAAAACCATGTTTTCCACAGCGTCTTACATTTTTTAAGTGTACAAAGCCCTATTTACGATGAGCAAATGAATATTTTTAAATAAAAGGGCTTGCTTGCGTAGCCGGGATTACAAGAACCCCGGAATTTTTTCTTACTTTGTAGCTTACAAATACAATCCCTTAGTAATGGATAAAAGGTCTCAGGTTTTCAGTTGGATATTTCATTCGAATGGCTATCGCAAGCTATTAGTATCGCTCATTTTTGCCCTCGCCTGTTCAGCCGCACTATTGCCTTTCCACCTTAGCCTCATAACGCGCATTATGGCGGGTTGGGATGTATTTGCCCTTGCCATGACAGGAATGATGTGGTTCCTTTTTTGCACAACTACCGCTGCGGAACAGAAAAGGATTGTAAAAAAACAGGACGATAACATAAGCACCATATTCGCAATCGTGCTTACGGCTGTGTGCATAAGCTTTTCCGGTGCCCTGTTGCTTATATTTAATAACGATAAGCCCTCATTTGATAATAGCGTATCAACCATTGTTACACTAATTGCTATAGGCTTGTCGTGGATATTGTTCCATACAATCTTTACCGTACGTTATGCGCATTTGTACCATGACGACACAATCATAAAGCACGAGAATGGGTCCGGCGGTATAAACTTCCCGAATCCAGATGCGCCCGATTATATTGATTTTGCCTATTTCTCATTTGTGATCGGAATGACCTTCCAGGTATCTGATGTGACCATTTCCTCCAAAACGATACGCAGGTTTGTTTTACTTCACAGCCTCATTTCATTCGTATTCAATACGATAATCGTGGCATTGGTCGTAAATATTATAGCCGGAAGCAAGATCCATGGATGAGGGTTGAAAAGCCGGACAAAAAATATTTTACTTATTGGTGATATTGCATGAATTTTTGCCACTTATCTTTATAAACGTCATATTATGGTTGAAAATAAAACTATCGACAGTGACAGCCGCAAGGCAAGGCTGGAAGCGCTGTACATAAAAGCCTTCCCGCTTGTGGCGCGCTATGTGGCAAAAATGGGAGGCACCCGTGATGAAGCAAAAGATATCTTTCATGATGCACTGCTCCTCTATATGGAAAAAGAATACAGTACAGGTATTAACCTTCAATACAGCGAGGCCTCTTATATCCTGGGCATTGCGCGCCACCTTTGGGCAAAACGCGGTACTGCATCAGCCCATACTATTGAGGAGTTAGCTATAACCCATGACGACCAACATTATACCGAAGTTGCATCGCTCAGACTGTCCGGCCTGCTGGCCAAGGGCGGGCGCAAATGCCTCGAGCTGCTGTCGGCGTTTTATTATGAGAAACTGGATATGGAAAGCCTTGCACAACGTTTCGGGTTTGCGGGGGCGCGTTCGGCTACCGTGCAGAAATTCAAATGCCTTGAGAAAGTAAAAGATGTCGTAAAAGCCAAATCGCTGCAGTATGAAGACTTCATGGAATGAAATGCAGGCCATAGAAAGCTACGTGCTGACTGCCGGTAAGCCTGAAGACCGGGTGCTCTTTCAGGCAAGGCTATTGCTTGAACCGGAGTTGAGGGAAAAGACCTATTGGCAACAGGAAACCTATGCCGTAGCTAATGAATATGGCCGCCTTAGGCTGAAAGAAGATATTGAGCAGATAGCCAATGAAATAGCCATGTCCAAAAAATACGCATCCTTCCGCCAAAAGATCCTGGGTATCTTCAGCAAGTAATCCATACAACATACTATTATCCGTGCACCTTTTTTAAGGTGGCGGCTCCCTCATGCCTTATATGAACTAAAATAGTGAGTTGATCCAAGAATTGTATCACAGTTGTCACTTCGAGCGCAGTCGAGAAGCAAGAAGAACGAAAATGCCGTTTCGATGCCTATGTCGGCAGACAGGCTGCACTTAATATGACATTTTCATTCTTCTTTTAGAAATATAGTTGTTTAAATCTAATTCACATTAAAAACTAAAAATATGAATTCAAAAGAATTCCGCAACTATGCGGTAAAGCACCACAGGATCAACAGCATTTATGTCGACAAGTACATTGCCAATACACAGGCGTATGCCAAGCCGATGGCGCTCACACCCTACATCATGGAAGAACGCCAGCTCAACGTGGCCCAGCTGGATGTATTCTCCCGCCTGATGGTCGACAGGGTCATTTTCCTGGGCGAGGCAGTGGAAGAACGGAATGCCAATATCATACAGGCACAGCTGCTTTTTTTGCAATCGCTCGATGCCCATAAAGACATCCAGCTGTATGTCAATTCGCCCGGAGGTTCCGTTTATGCAGGCTTTGGCATTTACGACACCATGCAATACATCTCGCCCGATGTTGCTACGATTTGTACAGGAGTCGCGCTCTCTATGGGGTCGGTATTACTGTGTGCCGGAGCGGCAGGAAAACGGTCGGCGCTGAAGCATTCGCGCGTCATGATCCACCAGACCTCAAGCGGTGCGCAGGGCACGGCAGCCGACCTTGACATCAGCATAAAGCAAGTTCTTAAAATACAGGAAGAGTTGTACCAAATGATCGCTACGCATAGCGGCCAGACGTATGAAACCATCTGCAAAGTAGGCGAGCGCGATTACTGGATGACTGCCACGGAAGCAAAGGAATTTGGGATGATCGATGAGATACTTTAGAGCAGACTATCTTTCAGGTAAGAAACAATTTAACCACATAGATACATAGATTTTCATAGTTCAGTATGCAAAAAAGCCACAGTAGAGTTGAAGCTTTGCTTCAATCCTATGTTAACTCTAACACATATTATTTAAACTTTTAAAGCAATTTAAACTATGTATCTATGTGGTTAAAATAGAGGGTCAATTATTAAATTTCTATTTCAGCAAGCGGTTTTTGGGCTATAACTTTATTAGGATATTTTGCAGCATAGGAATACAGCAATTGCATGATGTACTGGTTGCTCCGGTAAGGTGTAACATGATCCTTCATTTCCGAAGGCTCTGTAAATCCAATATCCGAAGGGATATAGCCCATGCCATAAAAGTGGCCGTTCTCGACCCAGATACAGCTGCGCTCATCGGCTGAACGGCCTTTATCAAGGATAGCAAAGCTCGGCCTGCTTTTTAAATAAAAGTCAATGGCACTTTCGATTTGCTGGTTATGCTGATCCACTTCAGGCAGGTCTGTGTCATCGGTTCTCCGGTATGCTTCTTCTTCCGAAGGACTGCAGTATTTACAGAACCTGGGGTCGATTTCAAACTGTCCGGCAAGATCCTGGAGCAGTCGTATCCCATCATATAATTGGCCGAACACCTCTATGCATTTCTGGAATTTAGTCACCTTACCTATGGCGAGGTACCGGTAGCCATTGCGGGCTTCATATTCGTAAAGGCCATATTTTGGCTCAAAACGCTTCAGGGCTTTATTATGTACGGGCCATAACTTTTTGATCTCGGTACACTCCAGCAGCAGTGCCATCAGTTCGGTAGCGCAGACCTCAAAAGAAATGCTGTAAATATCCCGCAAAAAATGCTGCCGTTGCGGGGTAATCTTATGGCCGCTAAAATGGGAAGCCACACGTTTTTTCAGGTTGACCGCCTTGCCTACATACACAACTTTTTTCGACTGGTCGTAAAAATAATATACGCCCGGCTTTTCAGGTAATTGCTCAAAATCTTCCGGTGGGAGGTTTGGCGGGAGGCGCTGGTCCTGAGCCGTTTTTTTGATCATTTTATCCATCTCCCCATCGCTGTCCCACTCGAGCAGTTGGGAAAACAATATAGCCGTAGCATCGGCATCGCCGCCGGCACGGTGCCTGTTCTCTAAGGGTATAAATAACGACCGGCAAAGATTCCCCAGGCTATAGGACGACAGCCCCGGCCTGATCTTTCTTGCGGCACGCACCGTACATAATTTTTTCGCCGTCCATTTAAATCCGGCTTCTTCCAACTGGTGGCGGACAAAGGAATAATCGAAATTGACATTGTGGGCAACAAAGATTCGATCTGAAAGCATGCCGAATAGCTTTTCTGCAATGTCATCAAAAACAGGGGCATCTTTCACCATTTCATTGGTAATGCCTGTAAGGGCAAAAATGGGCAGCGGTATCTCCTTTTGCGGATTGACAAGTGTTTCGAAGCGGTCGATTACACTGGTACCGTCATGGATAATGACTGCGATCTCGGTAATACGGCTTCCTCCGGCATTCCCACCGGTAGTTTCGATATCCACTATTGCATATTCAGTCGTCTTCATTTATCACTACCATTAACTGATTGTTCCGCAAATTTATATGAAAATAATTGCTTCAAATGTAGTTTAAATTCTTATATCAAAATATTTTTTGAATAGAATTTTACGGTGAAGGGACTTAAAAACAACCGATTCCGTTAGGCGGTTCTAAATCTTTATCTGCAATGTAGTATATATCGTACGCGGGTCGCTTGGCAGTATGCCCGGCCCCGGATAACCCGTAGCCCTTCGTGTAAAATAATAATTGTTGGTGAAGTTATTAACGCCTGCCTCCAGCTTAAAGTTCTTCCAGGTATAGGAAGCTGAAACGTCAGCCACATAATACGAAGGTACCTGCCCGAATATCCCGAAGGTGTTATCGTTAGGATCGGTTTTGGTATTCCCGCTGTCGGTATATTGTTCTGATAAATAAGTAAGCTGCAAGGATGCTTTAAAGTTGCCCAGCCCAACCGTAGTACCTGCTTTCAGGTTAATAAGCGGGACAAATTCAACCGAATTGCCTTTTGTATTCGGTACGTCGGTCTTTAAATATTGGCTACCGGTAATAGCATTATTTATAAAGGCGGTCCATAAGAAGCTTTCGTTCTCTTTAAAGAACGTATTGCTGATATTCCAGTCGGCCATCACTTCCCAGCCATAAGTAATCGCTGTGCCCACATTGCTCCGGTAGCGCACCACAGCGCCGCTGCCATTGGGGTTTGGCGCCATATACTCGCCTATCTTATCATTATAATAAAGTGCATAGATATTGGTGTCGTAACTAAACCTGTCATCGGTTTTGCCACGAAGGCCAAAGTCGAAAGTGAAGCCCTTCTCATCCGTAATCGATGGGTCGATAGCAAGGCCGGGGCTGGCGGTGCGGATATCGTTGAACGTTACCGAGCGGTAGTTCTGCGATATATTGGCATACCATTCTGCTTTTACCGAAGGCTTATAGCTAAACCCTATCCCGGCAAGGATAAAGTTACGGTTCTTGACCACGTTCTCATTTTCCCGCTGGTCAAGGATAATGTTCCCCGCCTGGTCGGTATTGATGCGGCGCCAGTAGCCATCGGCACGTGTCTTAATATTCTCAAACCTGATGCCCGGCGTGATGGTGAATTTATCCGACAGCCTGAAAATATTTTCGGCAAAGAACGCAAGGTTTAAATTGGGATATACATAACTGCTCTGGTTCGTATAGTATGGAAATTCGGCGTTGGCATAATTAAAATCGGGCCCGCTGCAGCTGCTTCCCGGCCCCTGTTTGGCGGTATTACGCGCCTGGTAGTATTTCATACCGACCATAAAGGCGCTTTTTTGGTTTTTAAGCGAATACTGCTGGAGGAATTTCACTTCGGTGCCCCAGTTTACAAAGTCGCCTTTTATAAGGTCGCGTACCGAGCCGGGGGTATCGGCGTTGCTCACACGGTTGCTAAGATACCCAAGCGCGCTGCGTGAGGCATTGAGCCCAAAAAGCTGCACATTCAGTCGGGCATCATCTGTAAAGGCGTGCTCAAAACGCAGGCTGTAAAGGTTCCAGTTTACATCGAACCAGTTGCGGGTACGGTAGCTTTGGAACATATCCTTGTTAAACATCTGGTCGGTAAGGCCGCCCGGCTGTTTGGCAAGGTAATCGAACAGCGTATAGTCAAAATGAAGCGAGGTTTTCGGGGTAAAGTCGTAATTCAGGTTGATGAAAAAATTACGGCTGTTAAATTGGGAATTAGGCCTGAAGCCATCACCTTGCTTGTAATTAAATAAAGTGTAAAAACTAAATTTCCCCTCGGTAACACTCAGGCTTGTAAAGTTGGTATACAGTCCATAAGACCCGCCGGTATTCCTTACCAAAACCTCCATAGGTTTTGGCGACGGCTTGTGCATTATAAAATTCACCAACCCTCCAAACTGCGTACCATATTGGAGCGATGCCGCCCCGCGCACCACCTGTATGCGCTCCACGCCTTCTGATGGCGGGGTGTAATAGCTTTCAGGATAACCCAGTACGTCGGCGCTTATATCGTAACCGTTCTGGCGCGTATTGAAATTGCTGGTACGGTTCGGGTTAAGCCCCCTCCCGCCAATGTTGAGCTGCAATCCGCCATCCGAATTTTCGCCAAAGGTAAGCCCTACTATCTGGGCATAGATCTGTCTTGTGTTGTTAGTGGCTTTATTTACGGTAAGCCTGTCAACCTCTATCACTTCGGTCTTTTTTCCGGCATAAATCGAGGTGCCTTCTATATCCTTAAGGTGCGTAAGGGCAAAAAGGCGTTCCTTGTTACGCTCAATCACCACCTCGTTGAGCTCAGTAATTTTTTGAAGCATTATAGTGGCCTGCTTCCCGGCGATAACGTCTTCTTCCAAAAGTGCGTAACCTTCCTTATAAAATGCAAGGTGCAATTGTTCTTTTGAAGCATGTATCGAAAATGAACCGTCAGTACCAGTAACTACAGTAGTGCCGTTTTCGGTATCGATGACCTGTACGCCACTAACTGCATTGCTGCTTTCGTCAACTACGATACCCGTATGGGAATACTGTTGTGCCATAAGCTTGTATGGAAATAATGCAATAAGCAATATAAAGCTAAAACCCAGTGATCGTATCATTAAATGGCAGTATCCAGGTTTTGTGGGCAAATGATTCATCTTCTTTCGCAAGGTTAACATCAGGATTAATATAGAGGGTGCTCAGGCGGCCATTGAGGGCCACATAGCTTTCGGCATACACTTTTGGGTCGGCCATCCCTTTGCGGGCGTAAAGGTCGTGCAGAAAATGCGCATATTCCAAAATAAAATCGGGCTGGAACGACATTTGTTTTTCCTGAAAGGCCGTAAGGTAGTCGCGGTTGTTTACATATACCGTTTTCCCGGTGGTGCTGTCGGTTACTTTAAACTGAATGTACCCGGCTTTTTCCATAAGCATTACGCGCCACGAAAACCGGAAGCCTTCCTCCGTCCAGAAGAGCTCGCCCGGATACAGCAGGTAGCGGAATGGGAATAAAAGCTGTATCAATATAAATAATGACAGGAATAATGCTAGGGGTTTATTGGCTACTGCCCTGTGTTGTAAGTTTTCTGTTGGCTGAAGTTTTCCTTTTGAAAATAATTTTGCGATGAAAGCCAGTACCTTTCGGTGGAACTGCGGGCTGAAGAATACCAGCGACGAAATGATCATTACATACGGGAAAACGCCTATGGGGAAAAGGATACGCGTAAGCAAATGGAATACCACGACCAATGTGAAGCCGAAAAGACGGGTGCGTCGGTTGAGCAGCAGGAAAACGATAAAAAGGTCATATACAGCGCCAATATAGCTAAACGCATAGGCTACCCATTCCCTGCCCAGCCACGGCCCGATAATGGGTAAATGCGTATTGCCGGTAAGCCATATTTTTAATGGCATGGCAGCCACAAGCCAGTCGGAGTTTAGTTTTGCCAGCCCGGCATAAAAGTAAACGATGGCGAGCAATACCTTAAGTATATCTACCGTGTAGCGCGGTACGGTATTACTGAAAAGCGAAGGTTTTCTTTTGGCATCCGCCGAAAAAAACACATTGGCAGGCAAAAAGATCAGGACAAAGCTGATAACCGATATGAAATAATAATGGTTGAGATAGGTGGTCTTATCCATCAGCTCTATGTAGGTAAAGCTCAGGAAGAACAGCACGATACCCAGCCGGTAACGGTAACCAAATGCCACCATTAATGCTGAAATGCCGCAAACTATAAAGACCAGATAGGTATATATGCCTATCGGCTTTACCCATTCAAAGCCATAATAGGTAAAATGAAATCCGGGGGTAATATAAAACTTATTGATCCAGCCGTTCATTGCGAAGCGCACAACGCTAAAAAACATCATCAACCCAAAGGCTATCCGGTAAAAAGCCAGGGTAGCGGCATCGGTATAGGTGTTTAAATAGGTATGGAAACGCTGCTGCAACATGGCTTAATCCCCGTCACCGTCTACATAATCGATGCTTATGTTGAGTGCCTGGAGCATATCCAGCTTTTCATAAACGGTCAGTTGCTGCATCGCCTGGTAGGCTGCAAGCATTTTGCTGTTATCGTTAGTGATCTGGTTGCTGAAGCTGTTGTCAAGCTGGGCAACAGCGGCAAGGGCAGCATCGTATTTCGCATTGATAACAGCGCTGAGGTTTTGCCCGTCGCGAACGGCATTAATAGCGTCAAGGTAGCCTTTGAGGCCCGGGCCTGTGGTTTCGGAACCAAAATATTTTCCGTTGAAGAAATCGCGTGAAGCAGTGATCGCCTCGGTAAGCAGCTGGTGGCTCACGTTGTTCCTGTAATAGGCCTCAACTTTATTAGGAAATGTAGTCCCGTTGCTGAAAAGCCCCGCAGGTATGCCAAGTTTAGGCGTACGCACATCTTTCTCAAGGTTCTTTACAAAATTATTTACCGTCTGGTTTATCGGGGCGCTGACCGCTGTACCCGTACCGGCGATAAAAGTAGCACGGTAACCGCCATTCCAGTCGGCAAGGATGCTATCGGCTACAGTTTTAATGTGGGAAGCAAGGTCGGCCACATAGGTACGTGCATTACTATTCCCGCTGTAATAATCGATGATGGCCGCATCATCATTGCCAACGCCATACAGCATATAATCCAGTGCAGGAAAGCCTTCGCGCGCATAGTTTACCGGCTGCGAAAGGTTGTAAGTGCCTGACGCGATATTGCTGTTGATGCCTGCTACATCGGCAGGATACGTATTGCTGCCTTCTATCAGATGGAGCTCAAATGCTTTTGGGTCGTCAAAGATACCCACATGCTGGAAAGCAAGATAGGCTTCGAGCCAGGCAGCGCGTAGCTCATCAAGGCCCTGCTGTGACGGGGCTGCAGAAAAAGCCGTTGCCTTAGCACTGAGGACATTTGCCTTAGCCTGGTAATTTTCGAATGATGGTACTATTATATTATCGGCCCAGCTGGTCATCAGCGCTGTACGGTCATAGTTTCCTGTATTTACATTACTATTGTCGGAAGACGAACATGCAGCAGCCAATACTGCAAGGCTAAGAACAAGTATCTTTTTCATCTCAAAAAATTTGTGCAAAGGTATGAACATAGGTTATTTATTTATAACTATTCCAAATAATTTTTACATTTCTTCGAAAATTATTTTTATCTAATATAAAACTTCCTATTTTTGCGCTGTTTTTAATCAATCTAAATAAAATCAGGGATGAAAAAAATAACTTTCAGCTTACTTCTGCTCGCGGCTTCGGGCCTTGTTATAACCGCGTGTAATAATGATGATGATAATTCCGGCAACAGCAATGTTACCAAAAGGCAGGTCATAGAAAACTACGCCGATATCGTTGCACAAAATTACCAGGATGCCCTTGATGATGCCAACGACCTTGAGGCAGCCATCAACGATTTTACAGCCAACCCTACGCAGGCAAAATTCGATACTGCCAAAGCTGCATGGAAAACCGCACGTGAAAGCTATGGTACTACCGAGGCATTCCGTTTTGCAAACGGCCCGATAGACAACGACCAGGACTTTGATGCCCCTGAGCCACTAATGAACGCCTGGCCGCTTGACGAAGCTTATATTGATTATGTGAATGATAGCAACTCTCCTGATTACGGAGGTGGTATCATCAACAAACCGGCAATTTACCCTACGATAACAAAACAACTCTTGGTTGACCTTAACGAAGGTGCAGATGAAAAGAGCATCTCTACAGGCTACCACGCCATTGAATTTTTACTATGGGGCCAGGACCTTACTGCTCCTGCGGCCAACCAGCCGGGATTAAGGCCTTATACCGATTATGTTGACGGCGGCACTAATAGCAACCAGGACAGGAGAAGAGCCTACCTTAATGCGGCTGCCGACCTGCTTACCGACCACCTGACCTATCTTGTAAACCTTTGGAAAGTGGGCGGATCGTACAGGAATACTTTCCTTGCTTTACCTGAGGGAACAGCGCTACAGAACATTTACCTTGGCATCATTACGCTTGCGGCATCTGAATTGCCTGTAGAGCGTATGTCGGTTGCCCTCGAGAATGCCGACCAGGAAGATGAGCACTCCTGCTTTAGCGATAACACGCACCGTGACATCCACCTGAACCTACAAGGCATTATAAATGTGTATGAAGGCAAATACGGCAACATTGACGGCGCATCATTGGCCGACCTGGTAAGGCAGGCGAACAACACACAATACCAGGCTATCGAAATGGCTATCAGTTCAGCTACTAATGATATTGCGGCTATTTCTATCCCTTTCGACCGTGCGATAAGCGGTGGCCCTACAAGCACTGAAGGCGCTAAAGTAAAAACTGCGTACCTCCAGATCATTTCCCTTTCGCAGGAACTTCTTGCAGGCGCGACAGCCTCGGGAGTTGTGGTAAACGGCATTGACTAATATTTGTTCCGATATAGAATAATTTATAAAGAGTGCCGTAATTTTGCGGCGCTCTTTTTACAGTTTATAAATGAAAACGTTACAACTTTCCGTCCTTATATTATCCTGCCTCCTTGCAATATCATGCAATGACGAGCAGGGCGGCTACCAAACCCTTACTGCCGAAGATGGCGAACAGTTCAGCGGCGGTACATCTACAGTGATCAATGCTACCGAAGAAGCCTTTGGTTTTGCCTCGGCTACCCTGACACCGGACCAATCGGTTGATTTTGGCGTGGGGAACTCGCTTTTCAGGCAAAGCTGGGTAACGGCACCGTCGTCTACTACGGCGCGTGACGGGTTAGGCCCGTTTTTCAATGCGATATCCTGCAGCTCCTGCCACTTTAAGGACGGACGCGGACGTCCGCCTGCCTTTGATGGCGAAATGGGTAAAGGATTGCTTTTAAGGCTGAACATACCTGGAATGGATGAATGGGGTGCCGGGCTGCCCGACCCTATCTACGGACACCAGCTACAGGACAATGCATTGCTGGGCATTACCCCGAAAGGGAATTACACTATCACGTACCAAAATATTAATGAAACACTCGCGGACGGAACGGTGGTAACACTACAATCGCCAACCTACCACATCAATGCACCGGGCTACGGGCCCTTGGGGGCCGGCCTGCTTGTATCGCCCCGCGTGGCTAACCAGGTTATTGGGCTTGGCCTGCTTGAAGCTGTGCCGCACACTACCTACCTTAACTTTGCAGACGAAGCCGATACCAACGGCGATGGCATTTCGGGCAGGGCAAATTATGTATACGACAAAGAAAGCAACAGCATCAAAATGGGGCTTTTCGGGTGGAAGGCCAACCAGCCGAGCATAAAGCAGCAGATAGCAGCCGCATTCCTGAACGATATGGGCATTACCTCGCCTGTATTCCCTGACGAATATGCCCCGACAGGCTTTGACATCAGCGTCATACCTAACGGCGGCACGCCTGAAATACCCGATGTAGCCTTCAACCGTGTGCTACTGTATTCGCAAACACTATCGGTTCCCGTAAGGCGCAACTACGATGCGCAAAACGTGCTTCGTGGAAAGCAATTGTTTACCGACCTTAAATGTGCTTCCTGCCACATCCCTAAGATGCAGACAGGTAATGACTACCCTATCGCAGGCCTTCGCAACCAGACGATACGCCCATATACCGATATGCTCCTGCACGATATGGGACCCGGCCTTGCTGACGGAACCCCGGACTTTCTTGCCACGGGAAGCGAATGGCGTACCCAGCCGCTTTGGGGCATAGGGCTCATCAACACCGTGAACGGGCATACGCAACTGCTCCACGACGGGCGGGCGCGCAATGTTACCGAAGCCATACTTTGGCATGGCGGCGAGGCACAGCAATCGAAAGAGATGTTTATGGAACTCAGCACACAGGAACGGCAGGACCTGCTGGATTTTATAAATTCGCTTTAATACTGTTATTCATTGACACAATAAATAAAATTAACCGGGCACATCAAATTGTCCGGTTTTTTTATGCTTCAAATTCCGGTTTGTGACACAGGTCATTTACCGGATCGGCCATCTGTCATAGTTTTGCCGTTGTTGCGGATAGTGCCTTATACCGCCGCGACTTAAAAATGATGTGATGGAACGATCTGTAATAAAATTCAATGAGGCCGGAATAGAGGATGTTACGGAAGTCGGAAGTAAAAATGCGGCTTTGGGCGACCTTTACACTAATGGTGCCACTTCAGGCCTGCATATTCCCGATGGCTTTGCGGTAACGGTTGGCGTTTTTAAGCAATTCATGGATCATAACAATCTTGAGGGATCGTTGCAACAGCTTATGGAACGGCTGGACAGGACGGATTTTTCAAACCTTAGTGAAACCGGTAATGCCGCCCGCAGGCTTATCATGGATGCTAAATTCCCAAGGGCACAGGAACAGGAGGTTACAAATGCCTACGCCGCCCTTTTCCCTTTAAAAAATGGCGATGTGGCAGTACGCAGCAGTGTATTTGCAAAAGGGCATCAATATTTTTTCCCTGAAGGGCTGCATGAGTCGCACCTCAATATCAGGGGGCCGCTTGCACTCATTTATGCCATAAAATGTTGCTATGCCTCGCTATACAGTAACAGGGCCATCAAATTCAGGGAAATGCACGGCATACCGCATGGTTCCGTACAGCTTTCTATAGGTATACAGTGCATGGTACGCGCCGGTACAGGATGTTCCGGCATTGGCTACACATCGCATACTGTTCCCCGTTTTCCAGATGCAGTGCGCCTTACTGCCAACTGGGGGCTTGGCCAAAACACCCTGCCGGAAACCTGGGACGAATACATTATCCCTAAGACATTACAGAATGCAGGATACGGTATACTGAAAACCATAGGCACCAAAAGCAGGATGACGGTGTATAAAGATATCTCTGCCGGTACCAACTCTATACTGACCGTTATTACCCCTCCTGAACTGCGCGAAAAAGCCGTGCTTGATGATGCAGGGATATTGGAACTCGCACGGATGGCAATATTGCTGGAAGCGCACTACAGTTATCCTGTAGTATTTGAATGGGCCAACGATGGGGAGGAAAACCTGTTTTATATTACCGGCATACGACCTGCTGTAACGGGCAGCTGCGACAGTAACAACATGAACGCTGCACCGCTTCCGGAAAGACGGGATATTGCTTAAGCATTTATTTATATGATAACACTACAGATTTTTCCCGATATTTGTTCTTAGTAAAAGACACCTAATGAAAAATGAGGCGCTGCTGAACTCTATCGTAGAGAATGCCATTGACGGTATCATTACCATCAACGAACATGGCATTGTCGAAACCATCAATCCCGCGGCCTGCAGGCTGTTCCTTTATACGCCCGAAGAGGTTGTAGGCAGGAACGTCTCCATGCTTATGCCGCAGCCTGATAAAGAACGGCACGATGATTACATCCATAAATACCGCCAGACCGGCCAGGCACACATTATAGGGTTTGGCCGTGATGTGATGGGCCTGAAAAAAGACGGCAGCATTTTTCCCTTCCGCCTTGGTGTGACCGAAGTGAAGTATGAAGGAGTACGGATGTTTGCCGGGTTCATACACGACTTGAGCCACCAGAAGGAAGCCGAGAACCGCCTGATGGAATATACCCAGCACCTTGAGGATGTGGTAAAGGAGCGCACCACTTCGCTGAACGAAACTATTGAAGAACTTACCAAAGCTAAGGAGGAAGTGAGCCAGTCGCTCGAAAAAGAAAAAGAACTGGGCAAGCTGAAAAGCCGCCTGCTCTCGATGGCATCGCATGAGTTCCGCACGCCGCTGAGTTCCATACAGCTGTCGGCATCCCTGATAGAGCGCTATACGGCATCTTTTGAAAATGCCAATGTAGCCAAGCACCTGTACAAGGTAAAAGGTGCCGTGAACAACCTAACCACCATACTGGACGACTTCCTGCATGTAGAAAAAGCCGAAGCCGGCAAGGTAGAAGTAAAATGGGGCACTTTCGACGTGGAGCATTTCTGCAGGGAAATCGTGGATGAGATACAGCTGCTTGCCAAAAAAGACCAGAACATTATCTACAACCATAATGGTGGAAAGACCCATGTGTACCTGGACCGCAACCTGTTGCGCAACTGTATCTTCAACCTGATGTCTAACGCTATCAAATATTCGGGTGAAAACACCACCATTCACCTAACCACGATCATTACTGCCGACAGCTTTACCATTACCGTGGAGGACAACGGCATCGGCATACCCCAAGAAGAGCACAAGCATTTATTCGAAGCCTTTTTCAGGGCACAGAACACAGGCAATATACCCGGCACCGGGCTGGGCCTCAATATCGTGCTGCGCTATGTAACGCTGATGAACGGCACCATCGAATTTAAAAGCGCTACCAACGAAGGAACCTTATTTACAATTACATTCCCCATACAATGACCAGAGTACTTATAATAGAGGACAATGACGATATCCGCGAAAATATTGTAGAAATACTGGAGCTTTCGGGCTATACGGTATACGCCGCACCCAATGGGAAAGTTGGCGTTGAGCTGGCCATAAAGCAAGTTCCCGATATCATACTGTGCGATATCATGATGCCCGAAATGGATGGCTATGGCGTGATAGAGGCACTGAACAAGGATGCGGAAACGAGGGCAACGCCTTTTATTTTCCTTACGGCAAAAGCAGAACGCACCGACGTGCGCAGGGGAATGGAACTGGGCGCCGACGATTACCTCACCAAGCCATTTGACGATACCGAACTGCTGAATGCCATAGAAAGCCGCCTTAAGAAAAAAGAAGCGCAACAGCTTTTTTATGGCAAAACAGCCGAAAAGCTGGACAGCATCATCAGCAGGAAAGATGGCCTGGAGGAACTGAAAAAGGTAATGCAGGAACGCGACACCCGTATGTTTAAAAAGAGTCAGGTCATACACCATGAAGGCGACCGCGTTATTGGCATTTACTTTGTGATCAGCGGCAAGGTAAAAACAGTGCAGCTTACACGCGATGGGCGGGAACTTATAACCGGGATGTATGCCGCTAACGATTACCTGGACCTGAATATTATACTGTCGAACGACACCTATATAGACACGGCTGTAGCCTTAGAGCCAACAGAACTAAGCTTCCTGCCGGGCGAACAGCTGGACAAGCTGCTGTTCCTGCATCCGGACATTGGCGCTAAATTCATAAAAATACTGGCTAACAACATACGCGACAAAGAAACCAGGCTGCTGCAGATTGCATACTTATCGGTGCGGAAACGGATTGCACAATCCATCATACGCCTTCTGGACCAGCAGGGCGATGGCTCCGGGAGTATTAAAATAAGCAGGGACGACCTCGCGGCAATATGCGGTACAGCGCCGGAAACTGTGAGCCGTACCTTAAGCGATTTTAAAGAGGAAGGCCTCATTGAAAAAAGCGGCAGCACTATACAAGTGATAAACCGCGATAAGCTGGACAAGCTGAAGAATTAATTGCTTTACAGGTTTCGCCAATGCGTGACAGGCATCATTTTATAAGCCGGGGGATTAAAATATTTTTACAGGGTAATTAAAACCAACCTGACATGAAAAAAATTTTGTTCCCCACAGATTTCTCTGCAACATCCCTTAATGCATTTGTGTATGCACTGCATCTCGCAAAAAACATTGATGCAGAAATCATTACGCTCCATGTATATGAATATCCCATAGGCTTGTCTGTTGACAACGATGATTTCCTGATGGAAAATTATAATGTGGGTGACTGGGGCGCTTTTGAGAATTTTAAAAGTGAAGTCCCAAAACTGCGTGAAATAGCAGAAAGAGAGGGAATGACGCATGTACCTGTGAGCCATATGATGGAAAGAGGCATTGCGGTTGACGGAATTGTAAATACGGCCGCCAATGAGCAGGCCGACATTATAATAATGGGCACAAAAGGTGCCACCGGGTTGAAAGAGATCTTTTTAGGCACCATAACTGAAAAAGTAATAAAACAGGCAAAATCATTTGTAATTGCCGTACCGGAAGGTTATCGCTTTGAGCCTATCCGAAAAATACTTTTCCTGGCCGAATACGAAAAGCTGGAAATGGATCTCCTGAAAAAAGTAAAGGATTTTGCCGTCATATTTAAAGCAGATATCCACGTTTTGGAAGTAAAGAAACGTAATGACGATGCCATTGATATTCTGATGGCTAAATGGAAAGACACCTTCAAAAGCGACACTATCTCCTTTTCCTTTATAAATACCGATGCCACCGAAGACCTGATATTAGAATTTATAGATTATCAGAAGATTAATATGGCCGTGATGTCCATACATCACAAAAACCTGTTTGAGCGGTTGTTCCTGTTTAGCCTGTCCAGGCAAATGGCCTTCCATTCAACCATCCCGGTTTTAGGTATTCCCGCTTTATAAAAGAAAGCGGCTGCCGATTTGTGGCAGCCTCGCTTTTTCAAAATACCAGGTTTATTGTACTTTTTCCATTTCACTGAGGGTCTCCTTCAGCTTTGCTTCTTTTTCACGGTAACTTTCCATAAAATTCTCCATCCTTTTGATAACGGATGCATCTATTTCAAGGGAATCTGCCTTTTCCTCAAATCGTTCGCCCCGCAACAACTTTTCACTAAGCTGTTCCAGCTGGCCTTCGGCATCGATAATTGCATTGCGCAGCTTCAGCTTATGATGCCTGTTAGGATCGTCAAGCTTATCGGTTGCCTTTGAAATCCGAACCTTTGCAGCTATAATATTACTCTCCGATTCTTTCTTAAACAGTTTCCATTCGGCAACGGCATTGCGTACACGGTAATCCATTTCTTCATAATCGGCTTGTTCGGTAGTTTCATACACGCTTTTTTCGTCTACATCTTCCTCGCATCCTTTCGGGGCCAGCGCCAGCAATACTGCGGCAAGCATAAATACTTTCATATCGGGTTGATTTTATACTGCAAATCTCATTCATCTTTATACTGTGTAAAATGATGGCTGTCACTATGTGAGCAGGTACACATACCATTGGTGACCTATGTCATTTTTTAGCCGTGCACCGCCCTGTATTTTTGCTTTATAAAAATGATGCAGATGGAAAGTTCTATTTTACAGAAATACAATGTACCGGGGCCGCGCTATACTAGCTACCCTACGGTTCCCTACTGGGACAATTCAGGATTTACCGAAGGCTTGTGGCAGGACAGTGTGGTACAGTCGTTTGGCGAAAGCAATGCCACACAGGGCATCAGCCTGTACATCCACCTTCCGTTCTGCGAAAGCATGTGTACCTTTTGCGGGTGCAACAAGCGTATTACAAAAAACCACGCCGTGGAGGCAGCTTACATCAGCGCCATACTGAAAGAATGGGCCATGTACCGCGACCTGTTCAGGCAGCGGCCGCGCATTAAGGAACTGCACCTTGGCGGGGGTACCCCTACTTTCTTTAGCCCGGAAAACCTCGAAAAGCTGGTAAAAGGCATTTTTGAGCTTGCCGATGCCGCTCCGGGATACGAATTCAGCTTTGAGGGCCACCCGAACAATACTACGCGGGAACATCTGCAAACATTATACGACCTGGGCTTCAGGAGGGTGAGCTTTGGCGTGCAGGACTATAGCGAAACCGTGCAGAAAGCCATCAACCGCATACAGCCGTTTGAGAATGTTGCTAAAGTAACATTAATGGCAAGGGAAATTGGGTACACATCTATCAGCCACGACCTTGTATTCGGCCTTCCTTACCAAACGGTTGAGAACATTGTAGATACCATAGAGAAAACCAATGCCCTGAGGCCCGACCGCATCTCTTTTTACAGCTATGCCCATGTGCCCTGGATAAAAGGTACCGGCCAGCGCGGCTTTGATGATACCTCCCTGCCAAAAGACAATGAAAAGCGGCGGTTGTACGAAATAGGAAAAAAAATACTGTGCGACAAGGGCTATCACGAGATAGGCATGGATCATTTTGCACTTGAGTCTGACAGTATGTATACGTCTTTTAAAAATGGTACGCTGCATCGCAACTTTATGGGGTACAGCTCATCGGCCACACAGCTGATGATAGGCCTCGGCGTTTCGTCTATAAGCGACAGCTGGTACAGCTTTGCCCAAAACGAAAAGACGCTGGAAGATTATTACCACAGGATAGAACAGAACGAGCTGCCGGTATTCCGTGGCCATATACTTAATGATGAAGACCTCATCATACGAAAGCACATACTGAACCTGATGTGCCGTTTTACCACCTCATGGGATAACGATGATGACTATTTTAACGAACTGCCCGAAGTACTTTGGGACCTTCGTGAAATGGAAAGGGATGGTTTGCTTGCGATAGAAGACACATTCATTGAAGTTACAGAAAAAGGGCTTCCCTTCGTACGCAACATCTGTATGGCGTTCGACCTGAGGCTGAAAAGGAAAGCGCCGGAAACAAAGCTGTTTTCGATGACGATATAATTTTTTAGGTTTTGTTTAGTAGATAAAAACCGGTGTCGTTGCGATGCCGGTTTTTTTATGGGTTTACTCTTCTGCAAACTTCCCATCTGCCATTTGTAATGCCCATCCTGCCATGGCACTGATAACAGGTATCAGTCCCTTTCCCGCGTTCGTCAGGCGGTAGGTTACAAATGGGGGCACTACAGGCTTTGCTTCCCTTATAACGATCTCATCGGCCTCCAGCTGCTTCAGGTGCTGTATGAGCATCTTTTCTGTGATGGCCGGTATAGCCCTCTTGAGTTCGCTATAGCGCTTATCGCCCTGCGAAAGATGGTAAAGGATTATAGGTTTCCAGTATCCGCCTATCTTTTCCATCGTAAAGGTAACCGGGCAGGTTTCGAGCGCATAGGCTTTATTTTCCTGGATGGTCGAAGTTTCTTTTATCGCTGTCATTATACATACTTTAGGGTAAGTACTTGTAAAAAAGTAAGTAAAGGTATAATTTTGTTTCATAATAATAAAATATTTAACCATGAAAATAGCAATTACAGGCTCGCTCGGAAATGTAGCAAGGCCATTAGTTAAACAATTACTGTCTGAAGGCCATCAACTTAATGTGATAAGCAGCCATGACGAACGCAAAAACGATATTGAGGCTTTAGGGGCAACTGCCGCTATAGGCCCAATAACAGACACATCATTTTTAGCGGAAGCTTTTTCGGGTGCTGATGCCGTTTTCGCCATGACACCGCCAAGCCTTGCACTGCAAAACGTTGTAGCAGCCAATACAGCAGCCGGGAAGGCTATTGTTGACGCAGTGAAACAAGCGAATGTAAAGAGGGTTGTACTCCTGAGCAGCATCGGCGCCGAGCTTGACGGCGGCACAGGCCCTATTGCCGCCCTGAACGCAATTGAAAACGCCTATAACAAACTGGAAAATGTTACGGTTACGTTCCTCAGGGCAGGATATTTCTACATCAACTTCAATAACAGCATCCCTATGATACAGCATTCGGGAATACTGGGAAGCAACCTGGCAGCCGATACCCCTGTCCCATTGGTACACCCACGGGATATTGCAACGGCAGCGGCAGGGGAACTAACGAGGGGCAATGCAGAAAGCGGCGTGCGCTATATTGTAAGTGATGTGAAAACCCCTGCCGAGATCACAGCGGCATTCGGGAATGCTATCGGCAAGCCCGGATTGCCATGGGTAACCTTCAGCGATGAAGACAATGAGCAGGGCATGGTACAGGCAGGCGTTCCCGCTGAAATAGCCGCACTGTATACCGAAATGGGGCGCGGACTTCGTGAAGGCAGCATACAGGCTGATTTTTTAAACGGAGGGCATTCTGTGGACGGAAAAATAAAACTTGAAGATTTTGCAAAGGAATTCGCTTCGGCATTCTAAATGAAGAACGGCAGGTACTCCCTGCCGTTTTTTATTATTTGCATTGTGGTGCCCCGGTTACATAAAGGCTTATGTTGGAAGGCGAAAGGTAGGGAATACCCAGCCCAAGCCCGCGCACGATAAACAGCATACCAATAGCAACCGCCGCGTAAGGCACAATTTTGCTGAATGAATTGCGCAGTGGGTTCTTAAGAAATCCTGAGGCGTAGACCACCAGGCTCATAAGCGGGATCGTACCGGCACCGAACAGCACCATGTACATTATTCCGTAGGGCACGCTTTGCATGGCAATTGCCCCAAACAGCGCCGCATAGACCAGGCCGCACGGCAGAAATCCGTTAAGCAATCCGGCTGTATACAACGACCTGTATCCTTTTTGCCTGAACCTGCTGCCCAGGCCTGATTTTACTTTGGAGATTAGCCTGTATACCGGCTTGCTGAAGTTGTAGCGCGCAAATATTCTTTGGGGAATCATTACAATGGCGATCATCAGTATGCCGGTGATGATAGAGAATTGCTGCTGGATCCCTGCAAGGTAGATACCCCTTCCCACAATCCCGAACACAAGGCCCATTGCTCCGTAGGCCGTCAGCCTTCCTGCATGGTAAGTAAATATCTGCAGGGTTTTCCTGGCGGGATTGCTCCTGTCTACCGGCAGCATCATGGCTATTGGCCCGCACATGCCAATGCAGTGCAGGCTGGAAATAAGGCCGAGTATGAGTGCAGAGTAGAGCATTTTTTTTAGATTGTTGGATTTTGGATCTTTGGATTTTTAGATGAGAGATAATAGATGATAGATATTGGATTACTTTAATTTATCTATTTGTCTATCATCTATTATCTCTTTATCTATTATCACTATCTCTTTTACAGCATCAGCATCTCTTGCGTGAAATAGCCTTTGCCGTTATATTGCCAGTCTATGATAATGTCCCATCGGCCGCCTGCCAGGTCACTTTTAGGTATGAGCAAATGATGGCCTGATAATGAAAAGGGTACTTCATGATCAAGTTTTTGGTCAGACGGCCTGTAGAGGGACACTTTCCCTGTAATTTTTTTATCGTCGAATTCTTCGGGGAACGTAATTTTGATGTCTTTCCCCTCATTTATTATCTGTACTTTATGTTCAAGGGCAGCAGCATTTTGCTCCCTGTCCAGCTGTGCCTGCAGTGTGCGTTCCTGCTTGTAGTACTCCTCTACCACAAGCTCATTATCGTATTTGCTGTCGCTTTGCACCCGGAAGACAAAAAACAATATGAATCCCATAAACAGTGCAAAAGCAGTTACTATTCCCGTACCCCAGTTAAATTTCATGTCATTTATAGTTTTAGTTTGTTTATTTTTAACCACATAGATACATAGCAAATCAGTATCTTTTATTTGATGTCTTAGGATGTTGAAGCCCACATAGTGAAGCAAAGCTTCAACCTTTGTGTTGCTATGACTATAGAGCATTATAAAAAACCTATGTACCTATGTGGTTAAATATTTAAACTGTTAGTTAAACGTCCTCGGCCCCAAAAAGTTGGTAGTTTCGGTATCTATGCGCTTATCGCCGTTATACACCTCAAGGGTTATTTTTGTTTTGTCGCCCTTTAGCCAGGCGGGGTTTATCTCTACGAACAGCGTTCCCGAAACCATACCTTCCTTCGGCACTTTAAACCTTGGCGCACCTACGGTCTTTACAGTACCTTTAGGATTAGCTAAAACAAAGTAGACATCGTTAAAATCCCTTCCTGTTTTATTAATTACCTTGTAGGTGAACACATTGCTTATATTCTCGCCCTTGTGCTCAAAAAGCTGCCCGGGCAAGCGAAGCACTGTAGCCTCTGCATCGTTGCGCAAAAAGAGCATTCCTGTAAAAACGCCTGTCAGGATTAGCAGTACCGCTGCGTAGCCTTTCATACGGGTCGTGAAGACGAACTTTTCCTTTTTGGTTATCTCATCCTCGCTGGCATAGCGTATCAGCCCCTGCGGGAAACCTACCTTGTCCATGATGGTATTACACTCGTCTATACAGGCAGTACAATTGGTGCATTCCAGTTGGGTCCCATTACGGATATCGATACCCATAGGGCAAACGCTAACGCAAAGCTTGCAGTCAATACAGTCGCCTTTGCCGGAAAGCAGGCGGTCCTCATTCTTCACGATCCTGCCGCGGCCTTTCTCGGCCTCACCGCGCACATGGTCGTAGGCCACCACGATGGTCTTGTTATCCAGTAACGCCCCCTGCAGCCTGCCGTACGGGCAAACGATGATGCATACCTGTTCCCTGAACCACACGTAGATATAAAAGAACACGGCTGTAAATATCAGCAGGGCGATAAGGGTACCCATGTTGCCTGCTGGCCCCTCCTCTACCATTTCTATCAGCTCATCGCTTCCGGTAAGGTAGGCCAGGAATACATTGGCAATAAGGAATGAGATGACAAAGAACACAAACCATTTAAACACTTTTTTTCGGATCTTCTCACCATTCCATTCCTGCTTGTCGAGCTTTATCTGTGCGTTCCGGTCGCCTTCGATCCAATACTCAATCCTGCGGAAAACCATTTCCATGAAGATCGTCTGTGGGCATATCCATCCGCAAAAAATCCTCCCGAAAGCTACCGTAAACAGCGCTACGAACACCACGCCAATAATCATGGAAATGACAAATAGGTGGAAATCCTGAGGCCAGAAAGGGAATCCGAAAATATTAAACCTACGCTCCAGCACATTGAACATAAGAAACTGGTTACCATGTATCTTAACAAATGGTGCCGCAAACAAAAATGCAAGCAGGAACCATGTTAGCGTCTTGCGGTATTTATAGAGTTTCCCATTAGGCTTTTTGGGGTAAACCCATACCCTCTTTCCTTCTTCATCTACGGTACCCAGCCGGTCCCGGAACTCATCATCATGCAGGTCGTCCATATTACTTTTTATTTATCCTGAATCCGCGGAGTATTCACTAGGGATTCAAAGGCTTTACGATAATCGTACTAAATCAGGGTTATTTTCCGTTAGTTGCCACTTCAGGCGCTTTTCCGGCTTCTTCTTTCCATATCTCGCCATCCGGCGCTTTCGGGTCTTTAGGGTTAGAACCCTGTAGTGAAAGCACATAGCTCGCTACTTTTTGTATCTCAGATGGTTTGAGGGTACCCTTCCATGGCACCATCCCCTTGCCGTCGCGGCCACCTTCTGTTATGGTATGGAAAACATTCTTGATACCGCCACCCAGCAACCAGTATTCATCCGTAAGGTTAGGCCCTATCGCGCCCCCTGCATCAGACCGGTGGCATGGAATGCAGTTGGTCTCGAATATTTTCTTCCCTTCCGCAAGTTCTGCAGGATCGGTCAGCAGCGTTACAGTGTTGGCATCTATAAGGTCTTTGGCAGTCTTGCGGTATTCCTCAACTGCCACGCGCGCCTCTTCCATTTCGGTATCAAATTCAGCTTTCTGGTCTTTGCCGTCCATGATATGGAAACGCACCAGGTAAATCGCTGCAAAGGCTATCGTTACATAAAAGAGCTTTACCCACCACGGCGGCAGCACGTTATCAAGCTCATGGATACCATCATAATCATGATTCATCAGGATGGTGCCTTCTTCTTCTATCGGCCTGCTCTTTACAAAGAAAGCCTTCAGCTTTTTAAACCATTTGCTGTCTTTGTAATCAATCGCATCGGCTTCGTCCAGCTTCCTTTTCTGCTCCTCTGTAAGCAGGCTGTAGGTTACCTTGTCTACCGCAGCGATCACGATCTCTATTGCTACCTGCAAAAACAGGAATACGAAGAGGAATACCGATACTAACGGGTATTTGATAAATGCCGGGCGGTCGCCGGAGTCGATAAAATATTCGAGGGCCATGAATACCATTGCAAAAAGCAATGGTACCCGTACGTATACTGGAATAAACTTTTTCATAATGTAGAGGCTATTGGTTTTCGGTTCCGTTTTCTTCCTCCCCTGCAAAAGGGAGGTTGCTCAGTTCGTTAATCTTTTCTTTGCGGTAGGTATACACCCAGGTATAGAGCACAATGAAAAAGATAAAGAAGATAAGCAGCGAAATGATGGGATAAATCTCAATTCCCGCAATGGATTCCAGGTTGTGCTTTACAAACTTTAGCATGGCTTATTATTTTGAAGGTTTGTTGTCTTTTATTTTGATATCGGTGCCAAGGCGCTGCAGGTAAGCAATAAGCGCTATGATCTCGCGGTCTTTCATCGGTACGAATTCTTCGCCCCGTGCCTGCGCTGCCTTACGGCTTTCTTCGTAGCTCTTCACAAAGTCAGGATCGGCATGCAGGCTTTTCTCGATCTTTGCTGCCTGCTCATTAATGCTGGACTGTGCATTGGCAATGTCTTCTGTAGTATACGGAACCCCAAGCTGCTCCATCACCTCCATTTTTTTCTTCGTATAGGAGTAATCCATCTTCTTGTTATCGAACAGCCACTTATACGCAGGCATGATCGAGCCTTCGGAGGTACTTTGCGGGTCCCACAGGTGGTTGAAGTGCCAGTTGTCGCTGTATTTTCCGCCAACCCTCATCAGGTCCGGGCCGGTGCGCTTAGAGCCCCAAAGGAATGGGTGGTCGTATACATATTCACCCGACTTCGAATATTCGCCATAACGTTCTACCTCACTGCGGAAAGGGCGTATCATTTGAGAGTGGCAGCCCACGCAGCCTTCGCGGATGTAGAGGTCGCGGCCTTCAAGCTCCAGCGGTGTATAAGGTTTCACCGTAGATATCGTAGGTATGTTCGATTTAACCATTATGGTAGGGACAATCTGTATAATTCCGCCTATCAATACGGCAATGGTAGCAAGAATGGCAAGCTGTATCGGCTTCCTTTCCAGCCATGGGTGGAATTTCTCACCTTTAAGCCTTTTGCTGCTTATCTTTTGCAATTCAGGCGCTTCGGCAAGTTCATCCTCGATTTTCTGGCCCTGCCTTACGGTCATTATGATATTGTATACCAGTACCAGCAAACCAATTACGAATAGTGTGCCGCCAATAGCCCTCATCCAGTACATCGGCATGATCTGCTTCACGGTCTCAAGGAAGTTACCGTATTTTAATGTTCCGTCAGGGTTGAATTCTTTCCACATAGATGCCTGCGTAAACCCGGCCACATACATTGGCAAAGAATACATAATGATACCTAATGTACCGATCCAGAAATGGAAGTTGGCCAGCTTAACAGAGTACAATGTTGTTTTGGTCATGCGCGGTATCAGCCAGTAGATCATACCAAAAGTGAGGAAGCCGTTCCAGGCCAGCGCACCAACGTGTACGTGAGCCACGATCCAGTCGGTAAAGTGGGCAATGGCGTTTACGTTTTTCAATGACAGCATCGGGCCTTCAAACGTTGCCATACCATAGCCGGTAATGGCTACTACAAAGAACTTAAGTACCGGGCTGGTGCGCACTTTATCCCATGCGCCACGCAGTGTGAGCAATCCGTTGATCATACCACCCCATGACGGCGCAATAAGCATTATAGAGAATACCACACCAAGATTCTGTGCCCAGTCGGGCAATGCAGAATACAGCAGGTGGTGCGGCCCAGCCCAGATATAGATGAAGATAAGCGACCAAAAGTGGATGATGGACAGCTTGTATGAATATACAGGGCGGTTGGCAGCTTTAGGTACAAAGTAGTACATGAGCCCCAGGAATGGTGTGGTAAGGAAAAAGGCCACGGCGTTATGCCCATACCACCATTGCACCAAAGCATCCTGTACACCGGCGTATGCGGAGTAGCTTTTCATCCCGCTTACCGGAATGGCAATACTGTTGAAAATGTGCAGAATGGCAACGGTTATGAATGTAGCAAGGTAAAACCAGATGGCAACATACATGTGGCGTTCCCTCCTTTTTATGATTGTACCTATCATATTGATACCAAACACGACCCATATCAGCGCGATGGCGATATCTATAGGCCATTCCAGTTCGGCATATTCTTTAGATGAAGTATAGCCCAATGGCAATGATATAGCTGCTGCAACTATGATAAGCTGCCAGCCCCAAAAGTGGATGTTGCTCAAAACATTCGAGAACATACGGGCTTTAAGCAGCCTCTGCATAGAATAATAAATACCGGCAAACATGGCGTTGCCCACAAAGGCGAAGATCACCGCGTTGGTGTGCAGAGGCCTTAGCCTTCCGTAGCTAAGCCAGGATACACCGTCGGTAAGATTAGGGAACAGGTACAGCGAGGCTATCAGCAGCCCCACGAGCATTCCCACTACCCCGAAAACTATAGTGGCGTAGAGAAACTTTTTGACTATCTTATTGTCGTAATAAAATTGTTGCATTTCCATGGTCAGGCGTTATTTTGATTTTGTGGTTTGTTTTCTTGCTTCTTTAGCTCGTCGTCAAACAAAACCCTGACAGACGGCGTGTAACTGTCGTCAAACTGTCCCTGCCTTACCGCCTTTATAAAGGCGTACAGGAAGAGGACCGCGACAATGATACTGATGGTGATCAATAAATAGATTACGCTCATGGTTCTTAAATTTATGTTAACAAAATTAGGGTGTCCGGATATCTTAAAATATGACGGTGGTCATACTCCCGGCTTTTTTCGCTATTTCCTTCGTGCATAATAATTGCTCATCAGCGTTACAAAGCTTATAATGGTTATGGTGCTCAGCGGCATGATGATAGCGGCAGTAAGCGGCATCAGCCTGCCTGTAACCGCAAAGGACAATCCCACCACATTGTAGAGCAACGATAGCCCAAAGCTCATCCGGATAGTCCTTATCGTACGTTTGGAAAGCCGCATAAAATAGCCAAGCCTCCGGAATTGTGACGCGTCCAGGATACCATCGCAGGCGGGCGAGAATACATTCACATTTTCTGATATGGCAATGCCTACGTTACTTTGAGCCAGTGCCCCGGCATCGTTAAGCCCGTCGCCTATCATCATTACACTGCTTCCCTTTTTCTGGAGGTTTTCAATAAAGGCCAGCTTCTGCTCCGGTTTTTGGTTGAAATGGAATTCGGTACCTTCCGGCAGTAGCTGTTCAAGCACATGCCTTTCGCCGGCATTATCGCCAGAGAGTATCTTCAGCGAATATTTTTTCTGCAATTCGGCAAAAAGCTCCTTGAGCCCTTCGCGGTATTGGTTGTCAAAAACATATTTGCCCATATAATTGCGGTTGATCGCAATATGTACATTGGTCTGCATCAGGTTATCTTCCTCATAGCCTACAAAAGATACCGAGCCAATCCTGATATGGATGCCGTCAACAACACCGCTAATACCTTTTCCGGTCACTTCCTCAAAATCTTCAACAGGGAGCGTGCGTGTCATAGGCAGCGCATCATACAGCATCCTGCTAAGCGGGTGGTTGGAGCCGCGCAGTACATTCCTTATATACATAAGCTGCTTATCATCGGGCGCGTTACCCTCAAAATAGATCTCCGATTTCTTATTGGTAGTTATCGTCCCGGTTTTGTCAAATACTATGGTGTCTATTTTTGCCATCTGCTCTACCACGGTGGCGTTTTTGAGGTACAGCTTGCGGTTGCCCATTATCCTGAGCACATTACCCAGTGTAAAAGGCGCGCTGAGGGCAAGTGCGCACGGACAGGCCACAATGAGCACAGCGGTAAACACATTAAATGCGGTTTGTGTATCTATAAATATCCAGGTACTGAAGGACATCACCGCTATGAGCAGCAGCAGCGGCGTAAAATACCGGCTGATCGTATCGGTCATTGTTTTATAATCCCTGTCGCCTTTTCGGGAAAACACATCGTTGCTCCACAGCTGTGTAAGGTAGCTTTGCGATACCGACCGCAATACCTCCATCTCCACCACGGGGCCTATCTGCTTGCCGCCGGCATAGACCTTATCGCCTGAATGCTTGGTTACAGGCACCGATTCGCCGGTTACAAAGCTGTAATCGATCAGGGCGCTTTCACTCATTAGTATACCGTCTACAGGAATAAGCTCGCTATTGCGTATCAGCAGCCTGTCACCCGCCAACACATCATAAACCGGGATGGAAGTTTCACTCCTGTCAGCCAGTATTTTGGTTACTGCGATCGGAAAATAGGATTTAAAATCACGCTCGAACGAGAGAAAATTATAGGTTTTTTGCTGAAAGAGTTTACCTAAAAGCATAAAGAATACCAATCCTGTAAGGCTGTCGAAAAAGCCCTGTCCGTAGCCGAAGATGATATCCACCGTACTGCGGACAAACATGACTATAATCCCCAATGCAATGGGTACTTCTATATTAAGCATTCCCGCCCTGATGCTCTTCCAGGCCGATACATAATACCCGCTCGCCGAATACAGGAAGGAGGGCAGCGCCAGCGCAAAAACCAGCCAACGGAAAAAACCGCGATAATTATCGAGCCAGTATTCTTCCATCTCAAAATATTCCGGGAAGGACAACAGCATGATATTACCAAAACAAAAGAACGCTACGCCCAGCTTGTAAACAAGGTCACGGCTTATGCTTTTGGGTTTATTATCGTAATTATCAAGACTGATGTATGGCTCATAGCCAATAGAATTGAGCAGGTACACTAGTTCCCTCAGGCTGGCAACGGACGGGTCGAAGATGATGCGTACCCGTTTTTCGTGGAAATTGACCTGCGAGCTGCTCACCGCCCTGTTGAGCTTATTGAGGTTTTCCAGTATCCAGATGCAGGAACTGCAATGGATGTGGGGAATGTAAAGGCTTATTATATGTACATTTTCTTCCTCAAACTCCAGCAGTCTTTTTACGATATCCTCGTTATCCAAAAAGTCATATTTCCCTTTGATGTCCTGCGGAGTAGCTCCGGGCGAACGCTCAAAGCTGTAATAATCTGTAAGCCCGTTGAGGCTGAAAATCTCATATACGGTCTTACAGCCGTTGCAGCAAAAAGATTTCCCGTCAAAGACGATCTCCTCTTTTTTTACAACGTCCAGTCCGCAATGAAAACAGTGTTGCGTATCCATTATTTGCTCATTTTACCTGTGGCAAAATTGGCTTTTAAGGAAAAAAGGGGAAATGATACGCATCATTAAAGCTGCAGGGGGCCAAATGTTAAATGTGACCGCTATCATATTTGCCGCAGCGGGACGGGTGTAATTTTACCGAAAATTTCAATCCCATGCCACGATATACTACAGCGGAAGAAGCCGTTAAAATAATACAATCCAACCAAAGGGTGTATGTACAGGCCGCTGCCGCAACACCCTACTTCCTTACCAAAGCGCTTAGTGAAAGAGCACCGGAGCTGCGCAATGTAGAGCTGTGCCACCTGCACACCGAGGGTGAAGCCCACTATGCCGACCCTGCACTTTCCGATAGCTTTCATGTCAATTCATTTTTCATAGGAAAGAATGTACGCCATACACTGGCAGCAGGAAACGGCTCCTATACCCCGGTATTCCTTAGCGAATTGCCCAACCTGTTCCGCCGCAATATTATCAGCCTGGATGTGGCCTTTATACACGTATCGCCACCCGATGCCCACGGCTACTGTTCTTTGGGTGTATCTGTAGAAGCAACGCTTGCCGCCATACAGAATGCCAAAACAGTCATCGCACAGGTTAATCCGCAGATGCCAAGAACCTTTGGCGATGGCATAATCCATGTATCGCAAATGGATTACCTTGTGGAAGTGGACACGCCTGTATTTTCGCACGGCCAGGATGCAATTTCCGAAACCGAGAACAGGATCGGGCAGTATGTAGCCTCGCTCATCGATGACCGGAGCACACTGCAAATGGGTATTGGTTCCATACCCAATGCTGCGCTGTCCAACCTAAAAAACCACAAAGACCTTGGCCTGCATACCGAAATGTTCTCTGATGGGGTGATCGACCTTATTGAGCAGGGTGTTATCAACTGCAAATACAAAGGCGTAATAAAAGGCCGGGCATTAGCAACATTCCTTATCGGGTCGCAAAGGCTGTACGATTTCGTAAACGACAACCCCTTTGTGGAGATGCGGGAATCATCTTTCGTAAATGATACTGCACAAATCCGCCGCAACCCAAAAATGGTTGCCATCAATTCGGCCATTGAGGTGGATATGACAGGACAGGTGTGCGCCGATTCCATTGGTATGAAAATGTATTCCGGTGTGGGGGGCCAGATGGACTTTATCAGAGGTGCATCGTTAAGCGAAGGCGGAAAAGCTATCATTGCGTTGCCTTCGGTAACTAAAAACGGGGCCAGCAGGATCGTGCCTTTCCTCAAGCAGGGTGCCGGGGTAGTTACAACGCGCGCCCACGCACACTATATCATTACCGAATACGGCATTGCCGACCTGTACGGAAAAACCCTCAAGCAGCGCAACAAGGCGTTGGTAGAAATTGCGCATCCTGACCATAGGGAAACCATCGAAAGAAGTTTTCATGAAGGTGCAAAAGCGGGAATTAAGAGAGTGATTTTACCATAAAAAAAGCCGGTACTTTACGGTACCGGCCAGACAAAATAAACTCAACTAAATAATAAAACACACATTGCCGCGGCCCTTGTGGGAATAGCCGACAGCATTATTTTTTATATACTTTCATTTTTTCAACACGGCTGCCAGAATAGATGTGGAGCATGTACATTCCGGATGAAAGGCTGCTCATATCTATTGTGTGGTTCATAGCGTTTACAGCTTCACTGCACAGCATTTGGCCGGTAAGGGTGTACATTTCAATCTTGTCTATTTGGGTTGGATTGCTTACGGACAGCCTGTCCGATACAGGATTTGGAAAAGCCGATACCGCGGAAAGCAGGTTCTCCCCCACTCCCATGCTGCCTTGCACAGTCAGGCTGATATCATCAATATAAAATAACCCCTGGTTTTCGAAAGACTGCACATCGAAATGTATCCAATAATCACCCGTTTCAGGTACCGTAAAAGCCTCGGTAGTATGGGTTACAGGTGTTGCGCCGGTAATGCTTAGGTGGGTAGCGAGGTCGTCATAATAACTGGCGCCCGGCTGCTGCAGCTGCACCCCAAAACGGCCAATGGTTTTTGTCGCATCGCTGTTACCATACCGATAAGAAACTACATACTGGACACCCTGTACCAAATGTACCTCGTTGGTATAGAGATCCGCACCAATGGTTGGCTGCATCGCGCCGCCTCCCTGCGAACCTGTGTAGGTATCATAGGCCAGAAGCTTGCCACTGAAACCGGAAACCGGCCCTGCAATACTTTCGAACACTTCGCTTGAGGCAAAGGCAAAATAGGTAGTGGTCATACAATCCGGCAAGGCGGGAACTGTCGCATTTTCAAATGTGCTTGTATAAGGCACCGTAAAAGCCTGGTCGCACTGGGCGATCCCCAGTTGCGAAAGGCATGCAAGAAATAAGGGTAAAGTAATTCTTTTCATCATTATAAGTTTTTAATATTAGTAATTGAGTTTGGGTTCTTTATTTATTTGTTGATCAATGCTCTTCCCTGTTTATGTATACCCATCCGGTTTTCGGCTGACCGGCAACTGTCTTTATAACATAATAATAAGTACCGTCGGGAAGCGCTTCGCCGTTGTCCGACTGGCCTGACCATTCTGTAGTATAATGCTTCCTGTTGTATACTTTAAGCCCGTAACGGTTAAAAACGCTTAGCTCTTCTATATCGAAACCTGCCAGGTCGAAATAATCGTTCCTCCCATCAAGGTTCGGCGATATTCCCCTCTGGATATTGCAATTGGCCGAAACCACATTATAAACCATACTGCCGCGGCATCCTTCTTGTGTTTCAACAGCTACACTGTATTCACCGGGCTTAGCAATAAAAACTTTTCCTGCATTTGCAGCAAAACTATCAGGACCTTCCCATGAAAAAGCAGCTGTGGCCGGGTCAAAAGATCCTTCCAACGGCAACGCCTCCAGAGTGAAACTCCCATTATTGCAGGACTCAGCAACAGTAACACCAAAAGCAGGCTTTTCTATTATATGGATGGTGCGGGTGTTTTCACAGCCATTTACGGCCACGGTTACTTTATAAACCCCAAAACCTGAAGGCTGCAATGTTGGTGTGATTGCCTCAAGCGGGGCATCGTTAAAAAACCATTGGAACGATGCCGCCGATATGTCAAAATTTTCGGGTGTTAATTGGATCACCTCGTTTTGGGGATCGCAGGTGGCAAGCACTTCTGGCAACGAAAATTGGGGAATGGCGTTAATGATAACCTGTTTTTCTATTTCCCAGGTGAAGCCGTTGCGTTTGAGGGTAACTTTTACAGTATAAGTACCCGCAGCTGTATAAGTATGTACCGCAGTATTACCTGCAGACGAGGTACCGTCGCCAAAATCCCAGTTGGCTTCCTGAGGGCTTCGGTTCCACACTACTGAAAAAGCGGTTTCGGAGCCTGCACAAAAATGCTGTGCTTCAATATCAGGGCCTACAAAATAAGAAGCTATTGCGGTGGGCAGGCCAAGCTCGGCAAACCGTTGGCTGCCAAGGTATACGCTGCCCCATTCGAAATTGCACCCGGTGCCTAAAACCTCAGGGTTGTGGATAACGCTAAGGCTTTCCGAAAGGCCATCGGGTTTATAGATCTTTCCATTACTTGCTAATTGCAGTGCACCAAGCGTAAAATAAGGATCTTCGTATACAACCGTTCCCGATGTGGCAATATCGGCAGCAAGCAGGTTGTACTGCCGGAGCTTGCCCGTACGTGCCGTATATAATACATTGCCCGAAAGCGAAAATTCAACACCATAAGGCCCTTCCATTGCTCCATTTTCCAGTTGCAGGGCGTTTGTTGCTTCTCCTGTAACCTTATCATAATCACATAGGAACACGCCCCCTGCCTGGCTTGCAACCGCCAGCCTTGAGCCGTCTGCCGATAGCTTCATTGCGCCCGGCTCAAAATACGGATCGTTCCAATGCAGCGTATTTTGAAAAAAGGGTCCTACATTGCTCACAACAGGCTCATTGATACCATTTTCGGTTAGCAGGAACGAGTAAACAACATCACCCGGATACCCGTGGACCACTATCCATATATCTTCGCCGTTTTCATGCAAAGTCGCCGTGATGCCCTCGGTAGTGCTATCCAGGAGGTTTATGTTCTTGTTTGCCGTCACCGCACCCAGCCCGCCGTTCGCAGCCATGTTCACTTCCGAATAGTTTAGCCCGACAGGATTTTCTACAGCGCCTACTGTGAAAATATAGTATTTTGTCGCACTGCCCGGGCCGCCTG
Organism: Flavobacterium album; assembly: GCF_003096035.1. NCBI lineage: Bacteria > Pseudomonadati > Bacteroidota > Flavobacteriia > Flavobacteriales > Flavobacteriaceae > Flavobacterium > Flavobacterium album. The sequence continues at coordinate 3,420,816 of NZ_CP029186.1, forward strand.
TTATCAGTACTCCCTGCGTGCTGGAGGTGTTTCCCATAAGGCCGGTGCCGTTTTCCATAACCTGGTGCTGCCTGTTATAAACCGTTACCCCATCGGTATAGAACAGCAGGTTGCCCTGTGCGTCGGCAATGCAGGAGGAGCCTTCGCTGGTATCAATCTGCCCATCGTATAAAGCTACCGGTTCCCCACTATTAAAATCTACCCCTGCAAATAGCCCAAAATACCATATATTAGTTTCTTTCTGGGCAAAGACAGCCTGGGTAAGAATGGCCAGCATTAGCACATATATCTTTTTCATAGCAACAATTTTTAGTGCATTGGTTGGGAAGGTATGACTGCCTAGTTAACCACGATTTTTTCATTACTCTCGCCGCTTTCGCCTTTAATACGTGCGATATACATTCCCTTTTGCAGCGAACTGAGATTTATGGTATTGCCGTTGTTAATATCCTTAGCAGTGAAAACCGTTTTTCCGGTGAGGTCGATTATACTGATATCTACGGCTTCGGTGGTCATAACATTTAAAATGCCTGTAGTTGGATTGGGATATAATTTAAATTGTGCCGCTTCCTGTTTTGGATTGCTTAGTATTCCATTGGTCTTGAAGGCTGCGGGCGTTACCAGAGCCGAACCGAAATTGGCAACACGCTGGCTGAATATCACCTCTCCGCCGGATACAATGTCTATGCCGTGCGGGGTCTCGCCAATCATCCAGCCGTAACCATTAGCCGAATAAAACTCGACAGAATAGCATTCCGTATCATTACCCGGAAGTGTGATCTGGTGTACCTTGGTCGTGTTGGCATCAACTCCGCCGCCGCCAAAAAAGTCTTCATTGCCATGTTCATAGGGCCCGCCGGAGCCTACCACTGTACCCGCACTGTTCTTTATGGCCCAGGAGATCTCGCCTGCATAAAAGTTAGTAAACACATTTACAGTGATGTTGTTATACCCTTCGCCGGTCTCAGTAACATTAAAGGTATCCGTTGCAGTTTGCGCATTGCCGGGCACTGCACCATTGATGCTTGTGATCACCGCCTGATAGTCAGCTCCCGGATCGATGACAACAGGATCGAAAGTTATCATGGCATCATCAAACGTGCCAATATTCCCCGTGTAATTTTTTGTTGCCAATACATCCGATCCGTTCCGCAATTCAATAGTAGCAGCGGTGATGTTTTGTGTACCGTAATTTGTTACCGATATCTGCGGTGATCCTGCTCCGCCATCACATACCATAAAGTCGGCCATTACAGCTTTGCCGTGGTTCGGAAGGTCGGTTAGCGTGCCGCAGTTTGCACTGATGTCCTCTTTAAGCCCTTCAAAATTAAGCTGCTGTATCTCGCTCACAATCCCGTTAGGGCATATCCTGAAAATGGTAGGGAAATAATTGATCTGGTAAAGGCTCGATATATTGTCGTTATTAATGACCGGATAGGGCGAATGCTCCATCCAGTTGCCCATGGTTACGCCGCTGTCTCCCGGCATGTTCGTACCATAAAGCGATTCGATGGAGGTGTAGCCATCCCCTTCCACAAAAAGCACGACCACATCTCCTGAGCCGGCCTGCCCGTAGGTATAATACAGGTCTTCCAATGCGCCGGACTCATGGTAATACCAGCAGTAGTGGCACCATGTTGCCGAAATATCCATAATGACGGTCTTGCCCTGTGCGAGGTATTCGGAAAGGGAATGTGTGTTGCCGTCGAGGTCGGTAACCATAAAGTCCGGCGCCACGCTCCCCGGGGCGATCTGTGCCCGGGATACCAGGCCGGTGATAGTAAACAGGGTAATGAATAGTAGTTTTTTCATAGTAACATTATTAAGTTAGTGCGTTAAAAAAAGGCAATAGCTATCCTGCCGGCGTCAAATAGTGCTTTGGCCTGGCAATGGTATTCCAATAAAATTTTTATTTAGTTTTTATGCAGCGATAAGAACTTTTCAGGATCGACTCCTGTAGCATCCCTGTGCATTTTTATGAGTGTTTGCGTTACATTAGTAATTGTCCATATCCCCTGGAGAGCTTCCAGCCCTGACCCGTCAAATGCAAGCTGCATCTCGGTGTTGCTTCCGGAAACAGCCCATGTCCCGCTAACCGGGCTCCCGCCTGATATAGTGATCGTTCCGTTAGCATTAAAAATAAAATCGTAATACCCATAGGTTATGGTCTGGTCGGTAAAACTGAAATAATATGATACATACCATGATCCCTGTACAAGCACATCGCCCGGCAGCGGATTGGGGTTAGGTTCCGGATTGAGGAGCGCCAGGCATTCATCGGTATAACTGTCTATGGCAGCTTCTAGTGCATTGTTATCTATCAGCGTCAGCACGGTGCCGTCGGGAGCATTAAAATGTATTGGGTAATCAAAGGCCAACCCGTCATACGTTACATCATTCAGTATTTCGAAGAGCGCCCTTTTATTGCCCAGATCGAAAGATTCTGCCAATTGGTTCTGGCTGTTGTACGTGTTTATTTCAAGCGGGTACACAAGGTCCATGCAGGATAATTCTACATATCCGGTACAGCTACCCACTGCGGCATCAAACTCTGTCTGATCGTTAAAAGCCGCTTCGGTATAATCAGCGTAAACAACGTTTACCGGAAAGTTTATCGTTACCTCATCAGTTCCTGTTGCCGAAGCTTCCAGTATATCCCGCACCTGCTGGTAACCGGCCTCCGATGCTAAATTCACCGTTTCCCCATTGGCAACAACCGAATACGGAAACGCAATGGCAAAACAGCTTGTCCCATCGATAAAATCGTCTATTGCCGACGGGCTTTGTGTTACCCTGCGCAGCTTTCCGGCAAGGGCAGCATTGCTCAGGATATTGTTTTCCGGCGCGAGGTTTATGGCCCGCTCTTCGGTCTCGCAGGACAGCGATAAAATGCTAAAAGCGGCAATGGTTAGTATTCGTTTCATTTTCCCTGTGGTTACGATGTTAAGACAAAAAATTTCCGGGCTACCCTACTTGACTATTAATTTTTTTTTACCTTGGCCCCCAAAATAATACATGCAAACCTATGGAAAAGCCTGAAAAACAAGACATTTGTGACAAAATATTTTTTTCGGCTTTTTTTAAGGCGCAGGCACAAGCCTTGCGGAATTTCCTTTACTTCAGGTTTGGCGATAAGGACCTCGCCGAAGATATCACACAGGAAGCGTTCATAAAATTGTGGCAAAACTGTGCCGAGGTGCGCTACCCAAAATCGTTTTTATATACCGTTGCAAAAAACAGTGCCATTAACCATACGGCCTACCAGAAAGTTGTTTTTAATTATGCCGAAAACAATCCGGGGAGGACTACCGATAACCAGAGCCCGGAATACCTGATGGAGGAAAATGAATTCCGCCAAAAGTTTGAAAATGCCATTGCAGGTCTCACAGAAGGCCAGCGCACTGCCCTGCTGCTGAACCGGATAGAAGGTAAAAAATATAAAGAAATAGCCGAAATGCTGGGTATAAGCGTAAAAGCCGTTGAAAAGCGGATACACGGTGCATTGGTAGCATTAAGCGAAAAAATTGAGAATTTCAGGTAGGGTTTTGCCCTGCATCATTGTCAAATTAAAAGATAGTTCAATTTAACCACATAGGCACATAGTACCATTATGATAAAAAGTGAAGGTAACATATTAGCACACAGTTTTTTGAAGCTTTGCTTCAAACTATGAGCTCCTTTGAAAAGGCATGTTGTTGCATCAAACAATTAAACTATGTGCCTATGTGTTAAATTTTGAACTGTTATAAAAACTGGTTTATGAAAGACGACACACTACTTGCCCGTTGGCTTGCCGGTGAACTTGAAGCTGAGGAACTTGCCGCTTTGGAGAACGATCCGAGGTATGCTACTTTTTTGCGCATAAAAAATAATTTTGAGCAAATTGAAAGACCCCGGTTTGAAGGCGGACCCATGCTTGAAGATATCCTGCAGCTGGAGAAAAACCCTGCAAGGGTGGTGCCATTGTACCGCAAAAGCTGGTTCCAGACGGTGGCCGCATCTATAGTCCTGATTTTGGGGTTTGCTTTTATATTTACCAGGCCGGATAAGATGGAGACCGCCAATGGCAAAACCCTGGCTTTCACACTCCCTGATAATTCGGCTGTAGTGCTCAATTCCGGTTCTGAATCAAGTTATAGCAGTTGGAACTGGGATAACAACCGCAACATCAGCCTTGACGGTGAAGCGTATTTCAGGGTAGCCAAAGGGAAGAAGTTCACCGTAAATACACCCCTTGGCACAGTAACGGTAATGGGTACGCAATTCAATGTAAAAGCTCGGGAAGGCCGGCTCGACGTAGTTTGCTACGAAGGGAAAGTGCGCGTGGGATATAATGGAAAAGAGACCATACTTACCCCGCACCATTCGGTTACCGTTGAAGGCGCGTCAGTAAAAGACGGCGTTGTAAGCGCAGGCAAGCCTAAGTGGATAGATGGTGAGCTTGAATTTGAATATGAAAAACTGTCGGCCGTGTTAGGAGAGATCGAAAGGAAATATGATGTGGAGATCAGGACAGACCTCAACTCAGGCAAGACCTTCTCGGGCACCCTTCCGGGCAATGATATAGACGGGGCGCTGCAAACCCTTTCCCGCCTGTACCGCCTGACGATAGAAAAACAGGGTAAAACGATCATACTAAAGTCCATGGATGGCAAAAAATAAAATTATTGCGTTCTTTTTTAGCATAATTCCCGTGTGTTGTTTAGCCCAAACGAATAACACAATACCCCTGCGCGCCCTGTTGGAGGAAATATCCAAAACGCATAAGGTAAAATTCAGCATGATTGATGAGGACATTGCGATGTACAACTTTGCTCCTCCTGACAAAAAAATAAGCCTTCAGGAAAAACTCGACTATATAGCTGGCAGGACAAGGTTACGCTTTGAGGCGGCGGGCATCGGTAAATATACCGTTTACAATGACATAAGTCCTGAAAACCCATTGTGTGGCTATCTCATTGACAGCAAAACCGGAAAAGGCATCGACGGAGCCCTGATCTACTTTGGAAGTACTACTGTAAGTTCCGGTGCCGATGGCTATTTTAGCATGTCGCTATCTGCCAAAGGAACCATAACTATTTCGCACATTGGCTATAGCCAAAAGATAGTAGCGCTTTCGGAATTCTATGTTCCCGGCTGCCTCAACATTACTCTTGAGGAAGAGGTTACGGAACTGAAAGAAGTAATTGCCGAACGTTACCTCGCCGCGGGCATATCTCGGAAAGAAAATGGCGAACTCGTAGTAAAGCCACGCAAATTCGGCATTCTGCCCGGCCTTACCGAACCGGACGTACTGCAAACCATGCAGCAGCTGCCGGGGGTTATCAGCATTGACGAGACGGTATCCAACATCAATGTGCGCGGCGGCACACATGACCAGAACCTGTTTTTGTGGAATGGCATCCGCATGTTCCAGACCAGCCATTTTTTTGGGCTGCTCTCGGCCTTCAACCCGTTGCAGGCAACGACTATTTCTATTTTTAAAAACGGCAGCCCCTCTTATTATGGGGAAAGCGTGTCGTCGGCAGTAGATATTTCTACGCATACTCCAAATCCAGAAAATAAAAATATTGTGGCGGTCGACATGATCAATGCTGCCTTCCTGGCCTCGGTAAACCTTACTACAAAGGACTTTTTACAAGTTTCGGGAAGGCGGACGTATTCCGACCTGTGGGCTACTCCTACTTTTGGTGAATACCGGAACAGGATATTACAGAATACTACAATTACCAATGTACTGCAGGACCAGCAGGTTAAGGTAGCAAGCGATGAGAAGTTCTATTTTTACGATCTTTCCCTTTCCTACCGCCACACACTTAACGAAAAGCACGCCTTATTTGTAGACGGTATAGCGATGAGTAATAACCTAGATATTTTCCAGCATACCGAAACAGCAGATAAAAACGGGAACCTTTCTCAGGGTACCGTTGGCGGCAGTGCAACCCTGAAGTCAAAATGGGATGAGAACAATACATCGGAAGTGCAGGTTTATGTATCTTCCCATGACATGGATGCTTCCAATGAGTCTATTGAAAATGAACAGGCCACGCGCCAAAGTAATACGATATTCGATAAGGGCATACGGCTGAACTATGGGCGGTTGCTTTCGCAAAATCTCCATATCAGCGCAGGTTATCAGTTCAATGAGGTCAGCGTTCGGAATTTTGATGAAGTGAATATCCCGGCTTTTTCTAAGAACGAAAAGTTGGTTTCCGTTTCACATGCGGTTACAGGGCAGGGAAATTATGCTTCCGCAGACGGCAAGACAAAAATCAGTCTCGGAATACGCGGCAATTATTTCGACAAATACCGCTTGTTCATGGCAGAGCCGCGTGTTGTATTCAGCCGATTGCTTAAAGAAGGCCTTACGCTTGAAGTATCGGCCGAACGAAAAAGCCAGGCCATTTCACAGGTTATCGACCAGCAGCAGGATTTTCTGGGGATAGAAAAAAGGCGCTGGGTACTTGCGGACGGGAATAACATCCCTGTCCAGAAAAGCACACAGGCATCTCTGGGACTTACCTATTCAAAAAGAGGATGGCTTGCCACAATAGAAGGGTTTTACAAAAAAGTGGCCGGCATAACCAGCGACAGCCAGGATTTCCAGAACCAGTTTGAGTTTGATAACAGCACGGGATCTTACAGGGTCTTAGGCTACGAAGTACTGCTGCAAAAAAAGTTCAGCCGTTTTTATACCTGGATCTCCTATACCTATAATGATAACCGGTATAAATTTGACAGCTTTGTGCCTCCGGGGTTTGCGAACAACTTTGCCGTTTCGCATGCGGTTACTTCAGCGGGTATCTATGAATGGGATAACTTCCGTTTTGCATTGGGTACGAAGTGGCGTACCGGCAGCCCGCAAACCGAACCGTTATCATTTTCCATCGACCCTAATAACCCGGCCAATTCGCAGATCATCTACAAAGCGCCGAACAGTTCCAGGCTTAGTGATAACCTGCAAGTAAATTTATCGGCATCCAAAACATGGAGCCTTGGCAAAAAAACGCTTTTCACTGCAAGCTGTTCGGTACTTAACATCCTGGACAGGCACAATGTGATCAGCCGCTATTACCGCATAAACAAATCAAGTAATGCTGTTGAAAGCGTAAATACCTACGGGCTTGGCAGGACACCCAATCTGAGTGTTAAGCTGGCTTTTTAATTGCTTTATCATCTTATCTACATATAATACTACGTTAACATAGGCTTTACACGAGGCCAGTACATTTGTTTTAGGATAGTTTTACCTTTTATTTAACTATTCCCGGCTAAATGAATTGTTACATTTGGTTTAATCATTTATATAATTATGATCGAGTTAGCCAGGCCACATAGAATTGAAATTCCTGCCGAAAAACCAAAGGCAGCAATTGCATCGCGCGTTAATTATACTAAAGTTATCTTTAAAATAGCATTGGTTAGTATAGCTTCGTTTTTGGTTATAGGCGCTGTTATCTTCTTTGCCGACATTGCGAATATGCTCGTACTAACGCATCGCGAATAGCCTCTATATATTTTTAAACAAAATATCTTCGCCGATTTAGCGGTTCGACTTAACGCTTTGACTAATCTTATACTTCAGTTTTAAAGAATCAGAACCTACCCGGACCAAAAAAGGCAACGGCCTTTGCCTGGACAATCTTTGGCCTTATTTTTTAAGAAAATTTTTATCTTAATTTATACTATATTGCCGGCTGTTACCCACCACCTTTTGATAAATGAAAGTATCTCAACGCTATTGTTTTGGGCGTGATGAGTCATTGAAGGCGTGGGTAGAGAAAGGATAGTATAAGAAGTTTGGATCAAAATTTTTGCAGTAACTATGGGGATGTTTGTAATTAGCAAGCGGTATAACGGGGATTATAAATTTACTTTTGCTTCGCGCAAGGGAAAGACCATTTTCACGAGTATTGCCTGTAAGCAAAAAACGGATTGCGAACGGATGATCGAGGGCATCAGGGAAAATATCGCATCTTTTGCTTTTACAAAGAACAGGACAGCCGCCGGCAAATATTTTTTCAGGCTGTCGAAAGATGGCCTGGTACTGGCTACCAGCCGGAAATATTCATCGGAATACAGCTTTTCTAAAGGCATCAACGAGATCCTTAAATATGTCCCTGTTTCGGAAACACTGGATTTTTCTGAAAACGAATTTGTATTCCCCGATGCCGATACGGTTTTTGAAGAAGCAGAACAGGATTAACAGCAATCTTTGCGATTCAGTTAAAAAATCCTCCGTTTTTTAAATTACGTTGTATGATATGCATTTTTTAAATAACATTTGATTAACTTGGCGTACGTAAGGCTACAGCTTTCCCGGCTAAAGTTAAAAAAACACCCATTGAAACGCAGTATTTTAATTATCAGCTTCTTATTCCTGTTTATTGCATGCAATAAGAAGGAAGGGGCTGTTGCATTAAATGCTGCACCTGCAAGCCAAAATACTGATGGTAACCATGCGAGGCACACTGCTGCTAACAGGCCACAGGACCTGAAATATTCCCTGGAGCAGCTGGATAATACCAGGGGATTGTCTAACAGTTCGGTCAACTGCATTTTCCAGGATTCCCAGAACTTGCTTTGGATAGGGACCTGGGACGGGCTCAACCGGTATGACGGCCATGATTTTAAGATCTTCAGGCCCGAGCCCGACAATAAGAATTCACTCAGCAACCAGGTTATCCTTAAAATTGCCGAAGACAATTCGGGAGCAATATGGGTACTTACCATGCATGGCATCAACCGCTACGATAAAAAAACAGATGCTTTCCAACAGTTCTATTTTTCTACTGAGAACAAGCCCCCCTCATCGGAATCGCAGTTCAATATGGCGCTTGACAGATCGGGACAGGTATTTTGCGCGGTAAAAGACTGGGGGATCGGATATTTTGAAGGAAGCGCTTTCCAGCCGTTTCCCGCCAACAGCGTTACTGGTAAAACCGTAAAAAAAATAGAATTTTCGGCAACAGGCGAATTGCTGGTGCTTTTTGAAGATAATGAGTTGCATGCCTTAACAATAAAAACCCTTGCTAACGGTAAAAAAACGATAGCAAAGTCTGCGCTGGTTGTTGGTAATATACGGACTTTTGACGTATTGCCTGATAAAGGCATCTGTACGGTTTCTGTCACTGGCGAGGCTGCCCTGTTTTCACTGGCCGATAAGCAACGCAATATACTTTCCCAAAAGAACATTATCAACATCATTGGGCATACCCCGGAAGGGCTTGTACTGTCAGGCAAGGCAGGTTATTTTATGATCGATACTGCAGGGAACACCATTACCATGCCCTGGTCGAAATACCTGAAAAACCAAAAAATAACAACCCTGATACAGGGAAGCGAGCATGTAATTTGGACAGGCACCGATGGCGACGGGGTATTCAAGATGTACCCGCTTAAAAAATCGTTCAACCTGGTATCCAAAGCACAGCTGCCGGAGCTCGATGGCGGTATCGTGCGTACCTTCCTGAAAGACGGGGAAAATTCTTTTTGGATAGGCACAAAAGGGAAAGGCCTCTTCCGGCTGCCTGCCAATTTTTATGAAAATCCCGATAAGGCGTTGGCTTTCGCGAATTTCAATGAAGATAACAGCCCTATAAATAATGCAGTATATGCCCTGAGCAAAGGAAATGATAATATTGTATTGATTGGTACAGATGGCGACGGCATAACGGTATATGATCTCAATGTATCAAGGCTTATCAGTTGGAAAGACATTTTGGGAAATGAAAAATGCGGGCACTTTAAGTCGGTTTATGCCATCTATCAGGACAACGATGGCTTTATCTGGCTGGGGACAAACGGCTACGGGATGATACGCTTCAAAATAGAACGGGCGGACGGCAAGTTACAGGTCACTGATTTTAAAAAATACATGGCGGGTAATGGTGATAGTATGCTGAGCAGCAACATTATATTCTCGATCATTCCCGGAAATGAGGGTCAGCTATGGGTAGGCACGCGGCTAGGCGGCCTCAACCTTTTTGATAAACGGACTGAGCATTTCCGGACTTACAAAAATGTGCCAAACGATCCTAAAAGCCTTTCCAACAACGACATACTATGCCTGGTTACCGATGCGGATAATAAACTGTGGATAGGAACCAGTTTTGGCCTGAACGCATTGGAAGAAATGAAGAGTGACGGCAGCGCAGTATTTAAAAATTTCACCGTTAAAGACGGACTGCCCAACAACACCATCCATGGTATCGTGCCGGATAAAAAGTCGAACCTGTGGATAAGCACCAATTTCGGGCTGTCTAACTTTACCATTAACCCGGCGAAGTTTACCAACTATTCGAAGAACGAAGGCCTGCAAAACAATGAGTTTGCCGATGGAGCCTTTTACAGTGACCCCGAATCAGGACTTATTTTTATGGGTGGGATAAAGGGATTCAATTATTTCCTGCCGGAAAAGATAAAGGAGTCACCGACCGTACCCGACCTGCTTATTGACAGGATAAGCGGGCAGAACCAGGCTACCCCCTACTATCAGGGATTGGTAATTTCGCCTGATTCGAAAACAAATCCGTCAATCGTATTAAATCATAACCAGAATTTTTTCGATATCCATCTTACTGCGCTAACCTATACGAACAATGAAAAATGCCAGTATGCCTACCAGCTAAGGGGATTTGACAAGAATTGGAATTCTATCGGCAACCGTAAGATCATTTCCTTTACGAACGTGCCAAGAGGCAATTATTCGCTATGGGTGAAGTGGTCGAACATTGACGGGGTATGGAGCCGGCCTGTGCACGCCATAGATATCAGGGTAAGGCCCGTGTGGTGGCAATCAAACCTGGCGACTGCTATCTATCTGGTACTGGGAGCGCTATTCCTCCTATTTGTACGAAGCTACTACCTGAAACGCCAGTCGCTTCAGCAAAATATCCTTTTCAGGAAAAAGGAAGAAGAATTACATGAAAACAGGCTGTCGTTCTTTACTAATATCGCGCACGAATTCTTAACACCCCTTACGCTGATCGTGGGGCCTGTACAGAAATTATCGGAAGCCACACACCTTGATGAACGCAACCGTAAGTTTACGCTGATGATACAAAAAAATGTATCGCGGCTGCTGTTCCTTACCCAGCAATTGCTGGAGTTCCGAAAGGCAGAATATGATTACCTCGAAGTCACGGTAAAGAAATTCGACCTTATAAGCCTAATCGAACAGATCGCTGAATTGTTTGACGACTGGGCACTGGACAAGAACATCAATTATCAGTTGGAAGTCCCGTCTGAACTGCCGGGCTGGTTTGATAAAGACAAGCTTGAAAAAATAGTGTTCAACCTGATGTCCAATGCTTTTAAGTATACGCCCAGGGACGGGTCTATTGCATTGAAATGCAGCATTGAGAAAGGCAGGCTGAACATCACGATAACCAATACCGGGGAAGGCATCCCAAAAGAAAAGCTCGAATCGCTGTTTGACCGTTTCTTCCTCTCGGATGCCAACCGGAAGCCCGACCCCGAAATGTTCAGGACAGGCATTGGCCTTGCGTATATCAAAAGGCTGGTAACGGTGCTGCGCGGTGAGATCCTGGTATCGAGCGTTGCAAATGCCGAAACGGTTTTTACTATCCTGATCCCATGCGAAAAAGAAGCATTCAGCGATAAGGAAATAGATACCGAGATAGCGCCGGTGCTGATATCCCACCACCTTAAAAATATCCTTGAAGACACTACTACAGAGCAATGGAACGTTGTGCCTGATAAGATCTCGGCGGTAGAAAGGGTTGAGGACGACAGGAAAAAGATACTGATTGTTGAGGACGAGAAGGAGATACAGCTTTACCTGAGGGATTTGCTGGCGCAGAAATATACCATCATAAGCGCCTACAACGGTGTTGAAGCGTTAGAGATGATTGAGGAAGAAATTCCCGATATCATCATCAGTGATGTGATGATGCCATTGATGGATGGTGTGGAACTCTGCAAAAGAATAAAAACCGACATCAGGACCTGCCATGTTCCGTTTATCATGCTTACTGCTAAAAATTCTGTGCTGCACAGGATAGAAGGTTTGGAGAGTGGTGCCAACTCCTATATACCGAAGCCTTTTTACCCCGACCACCTGCTGGTACGCATCCAGAAGCTGCTTGAGGAAAAAGCGATGATAGTAAAGCATTTTACACAGGATACACTCGTTGAAAACCTTTCGGGGATGCCGATACATAGTGATGAGAAGGCTTTCATAAAATCGCTGATCGACCTTATCCGTAAAAATATCGATAACGAAAACCTCCAGAGCGCGTTCATAGAAAAGGCCCTTGGGATAAGCACATCGCAACTATACCGGAAGACAAAAGAGATTTTTGACCTCTCTCCCGGCGACCTGATACGCACCATACGCCTGAAGCATGCTGCGGAACTTTTGCGCAAAAACGTTTTGACAGTGTCGGAAATATGCTATAAATCGGGGTTCAATAACCGCTCCTACTTCTACAGGGAGTTTAAAAAGATGTACGATACAACGCCGAAAAATTACCAGCTTCAGTATAAGGCGCGGAGTGCATCTTTTTCAAATAACTGACAATCAATATGTTTATAATCAGTGTACACTTTTGAAAAAATAGTGTACACACTTTTTTATGCTTAAATTTTACATTTATAACGTTTTCGTAAAATCATTATTACACTTAAACTAACCATTTATTATTAACATGAGAAAAATTTACCAATTATTAACAACTCAACCTTTTTTAATATGAATCGGAAAATTATCTACACTTTGCTCCTTTTATGGACAATGTTATCAGGAGGTGTTATTTATGCGCAAACGGTTACCGGGACCGTTTCGGATGCGAACGGCCCTTTGCCCGGCGCAGATGTTATTGTTAAAGGTACTACCATAAGCACCATGACGGATATTGATGGTAAATATACAATCAGCAATATCGGGACAGATGCTGTACTGGTGTTTAATTATGTAGGGTATATCCCGCAGGAAGTTGCCGTGACCGGCGACAGCACCGTGAACATTACTTTAATGGAGGATACCCAGTCCCTGAACGAGGTAGTGCTTACAGGTTATGTAGGACAGCGGAAAAACTCCATAACCGGTGCCGTAGGACAGGTAAATGTTGAGAACACCTTAAAAACAAGGGTTCCCGATGTGTCCCAGTCCTTACAGGGGCAGATAGCAGGTGTATTTGTTGCGGCAAGTACCGGTGCTCCCGGCGATGGCATCAAGATCAGGATACGCGGTGAGGGCACCTTGGGCAACAATGATGTATTATATGTGATCGATGGTGTACCAACACGCGATATTTCATTCCTTAACGGAAACGACATTCAGTCCATCAACGTCTTGAAGGATGCCGCTGCTGCTGCGATATATGGTTCCAGGGCTGCGGGTGGTGTTTTGGTTATAACAACAAAAAAAGGCGTTGAAGGCAAGCCTACACTTGAAGTGAATATGTTTACAGGAGTGCATTTTGCGCAAAACCTCCCTGATATGCTGAACACGGACCAGTACCTTACGGTTAAAGACCAGGCATGGCACAATACCCTTGGCAATGCTGCCGGTGCCGAAAGCCCGTATGCTTTTGACAGGAGGACCAGGACCGACCTTGCCAATACCAACTGGCAGGATGAGCTTTTTACAACAGGTGTTTCTAACAACCTGCATATATCTGCAAGCGGAGCTACAGACAAAGTGAAATACTTTATTTCCGGCGGTTACTATGGCATGGATGGTATTGTAACGGAAAAGAATGACCGTTTTAAAAGGGTCAACTTCAGGTCGAATGTAAATGCAGCTGTAAGCGATCGTTTTGATGTAGGCACGAACTTGCAAATGAGCTTTGCCAAGCAGGACAGGTTGTCGTCAAGCGGCGACTCGCCGGGTGTTATCCGCCATGCGCTTATACGTCCGCCGGTTATTCCTGTATACAAAGACCCGAGCGACCCTACCTGGTCGGCGGCAAATCCTTATACTGACCTTCCGTTTTATGTAGGTCCCGGCGATTACAGCAGGAACTATGAATACAGCTCTAACCCTTTGGCCATCGTACATTTTACAGATGATATAAGGGAGGTTTTCCAGACTTTTGGCAATGTGTATGCACAATATGCTTTCCTGGGCGACAAATCGCTTAAATTTAAAAGCAACTTTGGCGCAGACGTAAAATTCCTGCATGGTAAAACTTTTGGCGAGAACTTCGGGGACGCTGATATCACAGACACAGGCAATGTGTACTATGGATTAGGAAGGAACAACAGGCCGAACAGCCTTAATGAAAGCAGGACACAGGATGTGACTTTTACATGGTCTAACACGCTTAATTATGTAAAGACATTTAATGGTGTACACGACGTAAACGTACTTTTAGGCCAGGAGTTCATAACTAACAACTCTTCTGCATTAGGTGGTGCAAGGTCGAATTTTGATAATACTACAGATCCTTTCAGGTACCTCGATTACGGAGGGCTTGGAAGCGCCAATACACCATACCCGTACAGCTCAGGATCAGAAACCAGCTGGAGTTTGCTATCCTATTTTGCATCAGGTTCATACGGATATAAGGATAAGTATTTTGCAACAGCAACCATGAGGGCCGATGCTTCTTCAAGGTTTGGCCCGAACAACAAATGGGGGTATTTCCCTTCTGTCGGCGCTAACTGGATTATTTCTAACGAAAACTTCCTTACCGATGTAAACTGGCTTTCTTACCTTAGATTAAGGGCAAGCTGGGGCCAGTTAGGAAACCAGGAAATACCTAATAATGCCTATCAGACGTTGATCACTACAACCGGAGGAGTTGTGAATTATACACGCTTTGGTAACCCTGACATTAAATGGGAAACTACGACACAAACCAACGTAGGTCTTGATTTTGGGTTCTTTAAAGATAAGCTGACGTTCTCTGCCGATTATTTTAACAAAACCACCGATGATATCCTGTTGACCGTACAACTTCCCGCTGTATCTGTAGGGGTTATCGACCGAACTTATGTTAATGCAGGCCAGGTGGAGAACAAAGGCTTCGAGTTTGGAGTAAAATACCAAAATAACGACCACGACTTCAAATATGGTGTAAATGCCAACCTTTCTACACTTACAAGCAATGTAAACCGTCTTCAGCAATTTGTGAAGAATATACAAAATGATTCTGACCACACAAGGATAGAAGCTGGACAGCCGGCATATTCTTACTATGGTTATGTGTTTGACGGAATTTACCAGAATGCTGCTGAGGTGAGCTCTTACCTATATACCAATGCAAACGGTGCCCAACCGGGTGATATGAAATTCAGGGATCTTAACCACGATGGGCAGATCAATGCGGATGACCGTACTTTTATCGGTAACCCGAACCCAAAAATGATGTATGGTTTCACGTTTAATGCATCGTACAAGAACTTTGATATCTCGTTCCTTTTCCAGGGTGTGCAGGGCGTTGACCGTTATAATGACCTGAAGCAGATACTTGATTATGACAGCCGTCCGTTCAACTCTACAACTGCAGTATTGGGCGCTTGGCATGGTGAAGGTACAAGTAATACGACTCCAAGGGTTACGTTCAATAATAATGGCGGCGGGTTTGTATCAAGCAAATTTGTGGAAGATGCTTCTTACCTAAGGCTGAAGAACATAGAACTTGGCTATACGCTAAATAATGTGGTACCGGGCATCAGCGGTTTACGTATATATGTTTCGGGGCAGAACCTGCTCACATTCACAAAGTATACAGGCCTGGATCCTGAATCAACATCATACATTGATAAAGGAACGTACCCACAATCTGCTGCAATTATCTTTGGTGCGAAAGTAAAAATCTAGAAAAAAATTGATCATGAAAAATTATATTAAAATTGGACTGCTATGTGGCATCATCACACTTGCCGGCTGCGAGGATGAGCTAACGAAGGACCCTGTAGGGCTAACAACTTTAGAGCAAGCTAACACTACCCCAACGCTTGCAACGATAGAAACGTCTGTGCGCTCTTCTTATGACCTGCTGTCGAACAGGCTTAATATCCTTGCCCAATGGGATTGGGGCGGAGGACTTGTATTCCAGAACGATTACGTGATGCAGGATGTGGCATCGGATGATATGGAAAAGAAATGGAATCCTGATGGCGACCAGCCCTGGATCGACGACCTGAACAACTTCACTTTCACCTCGACAAACGGTGGCCCGAACGGCTTATGGAAGTATGATTATGAGGGTATCAAGAGGATCAATATCGCAATATTCCACCTCACAAATCCGGATATCGAAGCTATTACCGGAATTACCCCTGAAAGAAAGAACCAATTATTGGGTGAAGCCTATTTCCTGAGGTCTTACTACTATTTTTCACTTGTAACAAACTTTGGGGATGTTCCTCTTATCTTAAGGCCGGTACAAACCTACCAGGAAGCCTTTGAGGTAGCTGTAAGGGAAGACAAAGCAGTAGTGTGGAACCAGATAAAAGGAGACCTTGCCCTGGCGAAAGGCTTGCTGCCAAACAGTAAATTCTCATCGGATACCGAAAAATGGAGAGTGTCTAAAGGCGCAGTTATTGCACTGCAGGCAAAAGCCGAATTGTATACCGAAAATTGGAGCGCTGTTCCATCATTGGTTGACGAACTGGCTCCACTTGGGTTTAGCCTGAATGCTAATTATTTTGACAGTTTCAGCACTGAATTTACCGATAACGAAGTGATTTTTGCTTTTGACCACCAGACCAATGCCACGCCTACAAAAAGAGGTAACGGCATCTGTGCGCCGCTGGGATGGGGATTCTTCGCGCCAAGCGCCGATTTCCTGGCTTCTTTTGAACCGAACGACCCAAGGTTATTGTATACGGTGGATGTTGCTCACCAAAACGTGAATAAAATGCTTGGAAGCCTTGACGGTACTAATAAAGGTAATGACGATGCGCCGAACAACAAGATCTACATTCGCTATGCCGATGCCCTGCTTTGGAAAGCCGAAGCTTTGAACGAGCAGGGAGACCACGCCGGCGCTATTGCTATCATTAACCAGATCAGGAGCAGGGCAAGGAATACGGTTACCGCTACAGGTGACTTTGCTCCTGCAGGAACATTGCCGGACAGGCCTGCATCTACTGACGGGGCTACTGTAAAAGGCTGGCTGATATCGGAACGCAGGGCCGAACTTGGCTTTGAGAACCAGAGGATGCTTGACCTGAAACGCTGGGGCATTGCAAAACAGGTGATGACGGCCCACGGAAAAAACTTCCAGGACAGGCACTACCTATACCCTATTCCACAATCTGAGATTGACGCTTCTGCCGGAACGCTTACGCAAAACGAAGGCTATTAAAATAAAAGTTTGGGTTAGCTCAGGTACTGTTAAAGCAGGCCTGGGTTAACCCTTAATTATTCAATACAACTATTATGAAAGACATTGCAAAACGCTTTGTTGAGAATCCCCTATTGTCTCCACAGGACCTGGCGCCAAGTACAGAAGGGCTTGAAATTACCTGCCTGTTAAATCCGGGCGCATTTACCTTCCAGGGAAAGACCTGGCTAATCGTGCGGGTCGCAGAGAGGCCCAAACAAAAAGACGGTATCATTTCCTTTCCGGTACTTACCAATACAGGAGGAATTGAGATCATGGAAATAGAAACATCGCACCCTGAGCTCATTGCTACTGATGCCAGGGTAATCAATTATATAGGAAACGACTACCTCACTACCCTCTCGCACCTGCGCCTGCTTTGCAGTGACGACGGCATCAATTTTTATGAGCCTGAAGGTTACCCGGCACTGGTTGGCGAAGGCATTATGGAAACATTCGGTATCGAGGATTGCCGTGTAGCTGAGATAGACGGTACGTATTACCTGACGTTTACTTCTGTTTCTCCGAATGGCGTTGGCGTTGGCCTGCGCACTACAAAAGACTGGAAAAATTTTGAAAAGCACGGGCTTATATTCCCCGCACACAATAAAGACTGTGCCATATTTGAAGAGAAGATAAATGGTCTGTTTTATGCAATCCACCGCCCGAGCAGCGTGGATATCGGCGGTAACTATATATGGATCGCTTCTTCACCCGACGGTATCCATTGGGGCGACCACAAATGCATTATTAAAACACGAAAAGGCCACTGGGACAGCAAAAGGGTTGGCGGTGGCGCTGCGCCTATCAAAACCGAAAAAGGCTGGCTCGAAATATACCATGGCGCCAACGAACACCACCAGTACTGCCTGGGTGCTTTCTTAATGGATTTGAATGACCCTTCAAAAGTGATTTCAAGAACCGAAGACCCTATAATGATGCCACTGGAAGAATATGAGCTGAAAGGCTTCTTTGGGCATGTGGTATTTACCAACGGCCATATCGTTGAGCCGGATGGCGACACGGTAAACGTTTATTATGGTGCGGCCGACGAATTTGTATGTGCAGCGAAATTTTCTATCAAAGAAATACTCTCACTTTTAAAATAGAAGTAATGCTAAAGAAACTTAGTTCGGAGTTCAGCCATTTTAGAAGCCAGAGCCATAATTTCAAAATACTGGTTCTCACCAACATGGTCTATGCGCTGGTACAGCCGGTGATCGATATTTTTGTGGCGGCTTATATCATGAGAAATTCTGATGATACGTCGAAGGTCGTTATTTACCAGTTGGCTATCTATACAGGCATCCCGCTTACTTTCCTGCTGAACGGATTTTTGCTGAAATATTTTAATATACGCAAGCTATATTCTACAGGGATGATGCTCAGCGGTGTTTCGATGGTCATAATGATGTCACTGAAGACCCTTGACCTGACCGGGATAGCCATTGCGGGCATTACCATGGGGCTGTCATTCGGGTTGTACTGGGCTAACAGGGATTACCTTGCGATCTCGATCACCAATGATGAGAACCGCAACTATTATTATGGGCTCGAGACTTTCATTTACACGATTATTGCCATAGCCGTGCCTGCCACGATCGGGTGGTTCATCCAGTCGAAAACAGGCGAATCTGAAAAGCACAATGCCTATCTTATCATTACTGGGGTTGTATTTATCATTACCATGATCGCCTCTATGGTTTGCTTCAGGGGCAAGTTTGAAAACCCTGTCCAGAAAAAGTATATTTTCTTTAAGTTCCATCCGCTTTGGTACAAATTATTGTCGCTTGCCATGTTCAAGGGCCTTGCACAGGGCTTTTTGGTGACAGCGCCGGCAATGCTTATCTTTAAGATTTTAGGTGAGGAAGGCGCTCTTGGCAATGCGCAGTCGATTGGTGCCATCCTTGCCGCCATTATTATTTATTTTATCGGGCGTTTCTCCAAGCCGTCCGACAGGATCAAGACGTTTTCGGCAGGGCTAATCCTGTTTGCATTGGGCGCATGCCTTAATGGCGCATTGTTCGACCAGACCAGCGTTATAATATTCCTGCTGCTGCTGCTTATCGCAAAACCACTGATGGACCTGGCCTACTACCCTATCCAGCTTCGTGTTATCGATATCGTATCGCACATCGAAAAAAGGGGCGAGTTTGCTTACATACTGAATCATGAGTCGGGCTTATACCTTGGCAGGCTTTTGGGCGCTGGCACGTTTTTGGTTTTGTACTTTGTGATCTCCGAAGATTTTGCGCTTCGTTATGCCATCGGTATCATTGCATTGCTCCAGTTATGCTCTATATTTATAAGCAAAAAGATAATTGCACAGGGCAACAGCATAGCTCCTGAAAAAAACGACATAGAAGAGCCGAAAGTACTGGAAGAAACTGCTGCCAACCTTGTTTAACATTAACATCAATCAATCACATGAACATTTTATATAAAGCTACGGCAGTCTGTTTATTACTATCGGGAATTGGCGCGGCCGCGCAGGTAAAGCAGCAGCCTATACCGCGTGTGGACCAGATGGCCGATTTCCCGAAGCCTTTTGAGATCATCGATTACACGAAGCTGTCGCACGATTTTGATCGTACAGTGTATGACTTTAATGCTAAAGGCGACTTTTGGCCGTTGGTTTGGGTGGATACCTCACAAAAAAACTTCCCGCAGGACGTCGTGGGCCTGTATACTGCCATAGGTGATGTACGTCAGGGGCCTCGCAACAACAAAGGCATGTTCCATGAAGCGCTCGCTACTATGGGCGCAACACTAGGCGGGACCCTTGTCGGTATTGATAAGACCAACCAGGACAGCCGTAACTATGTTGCCATGCTGAAAAACTATTACAACAGCGAAACCGGATGGAACATCATGATGAACAATACCTGTCCCGAAGTAGCGCTCCTTGGTGGAGGTTACGGGCGCGACTGGTGGTATGATGTGTACCCCAACCTGCTGTTCTATGCTATTTATGACAAATACCCGGATGAGCCCGGACTTGAAGAAATGGCAAGGACAATTGCCGATAAATTCTACGATGCGGATGTAATCCTGAATGGCAATTATGACTATTCGTATTTCGATTATGGGAAAATGATGCCCATGAAAAATAACATCTGCGCGCAGCCCGATGCAGCCGCAGGGCATGCCTGGGTTCTATATGCCGCTTACAAAAAGTTTGGCGATACCAGATACCTGAAAGGCGCTTTGTCTGCCCTCAGTGCACTGGAATCGCAAAAGCTGAACCCTACGTATGAATTGCTGATGCCTTTCGGGGCCTACCTGGCTGCAAGGATAAATGCCGAGCAAAATAAAGCCTACGACATCAACAAGATGTTGCACTGGAGTTTTGATGGTACACCGCTGTGCCGTGAGGGCTGGGGAGTATTGGTGGGCAACTGGAATGGGTATGATATATCGGGAATCGTAGGCAGTACGGTAGACCGTGGCGGCTATGGCTTCCTTATGAATACCTATGATGCCGCATGGCCTTTAGTGCCCATGGTGCGCTATAACCAGTCGTATGCCAATGCGATAGGCAAATGGATGCTGAATGCCGCTAATGCCTCAAAATTCTTTTACCCGCAATACATGCCGGATGAGCACGAAACCATCCCGGAACTTGCAAGCGCAGGCAAAAATGTCATTGCTTACGAAGGGATCATCAAAAAATCGAACATGGACCAGTATCAAAACGTTCAGGCTCCTGTTGCACAGGGCGATGGGCCGCTTTGGGTATTGGGGCAAAACCCTCCGCAGTCGCAGTTGAGCGTTTACGGCAGCGGGCACGTGGGGATCTTTGGGAGCATCATCAAAAAAACGAATGTGGAAGGCGTTTTGCAGCTAGACCTGCTAGCCACCGACTTCTTCCACGACAAGGCCTACCCTTCTTATTTGTATTACAACCCTTATACGGAAGGAAAGACGGTTAATGTAAAGGTTGCAAAAGGTAAAAAGGTCAATCTGTATGACACCGTATCGGGGACTTTTGTAGCGAAAAATGTATCGTCTACGGCAAAATTAAAGCTATCACCTAAAAACTCCGCCATCATCGTAATGGTCCCTGCAAAAGGCCAAATAACCATTGAAGGCTCAAAGATGCTGGTAGACGGCGTTGTTGTAGATTATAATTACCAACCGAAAAATAAATAACATTGAAAGGCAGGAGTATATTTTTAATTATAACCGCCTGCTTTTTCAGTTGTATGGCTATGCGCGGACAGGACTTGGGGAATGAAAAAAAATGGTGGAAAGAAAGCGTATTTTACCAGATTTATATGCCCAGCTTTGCAGACAGCGGTGGGGACGGCTATGGTGATTTCAAAGGAATCACCGGCAAACTGGGCTATTTGCAGGAAATGGGGATCGGAAGTGTTTGGCTGACCCCATTCCTGTCTTCTCCTAAGGTAGATAACGGCTATGACGTTGCCGATTATTATGCCATCGACCCTGCCTACGGGACTATGGCCGACTTTAAAACTTTTCTGGAAGAAGCTCATAGAAAGGATATCAAAGTAATCATGGATCTGGTACTGAACCACACCTCAACACAATGCAAATGGTTTCAGGAAGCGAAGAAATCTAAAGACAATCCGTATCGCGATTATTATATCTGGAAAGATAAGCCCAACAATTGGGAGTCGTTCTTTGGAGGGCCTGCATGGGAATTGGATCCTGTTACCAACCAATATTATTACCACAAGTTTGATGTTACGATGGCCGACCTCAACTGGTCGAACCCTAAGGTTATAGTCGAAGTACAAAATATACTGAAGTTCTGGCTTGATGCCGGTGTCGACGGCTTCCGGCTCGATGTGATAAACTTCCTGAACACGGATGGCATCACGCAGGATAACCCGGTAAAAGACGGAAAGCAGCAGCACCTGTACGACATTGACCAGGAGGGCGTAAAAAATGCCATGCGGGTTATAAAATCGACAGTGAATGCATACGGTAACCGTTTTATTGTAGGTGAAATTGGCAGTGACAAGATCGAAGTGTTGAAACAATACCAGGCGGAAGACCTGCTCGATGTGGTTTTCAATTTTAATTTCGGGAGCATTCCCTCTTTTTCTGCGGAAAGGATTTTTAACGAGCTTCAAAGCATGGAAAAGGAAATGAGCAGCTACCCTACCCTGTTTTTCGGGAGCCACGACATGCCGCGGATGATCGACAGGTTAGCGGGTGGAGACCCTGAAAAAGCAACCGCGCTTGCTGCACTGATGCTTACAGCAAAGGGAGTTCCTTTTATTTATTATGGCGAAGAGATTGGGATGCATAATATCATTGCCAAAAACTTTGAGGAAATAGCAGATATACAAGCGAAAACGGCTTACAGGCTAGCTGTTGAAAAAGGGAAGACACCCGCTGAAGCATTGGTTGAAGCCAATGCCCAAAACCGCGACAAATCCCGCAGCCCGATGCAATGGAATGCACAGGAGTTTGCCGGATTCTCAACCGCGAAAAGCTGGATAAAGATAAATCCTGATTATAAGGAAGTCAATGTAGAAATTCTGTCAAAGAAGAAAAACTCAATATTTTCTGAATACAAAAAACTAATTGCTTTACGAAATTCTGAAAAAGCACTGCAATACGGGCAATACAAAAAACTGGAATATAAAGAGAATCGGATCTTTTTTACACGAAGTTTTGAAAATGAAGAGGTTACCGTGATCCTTAACTTTGGGACAAAAACTACAGTAAAGCTTCCGGCAGGCGCCAGATTATTGATTGGAAATACTGACCTGAAACCGAATGGGTATATCATTTATAAGACTACACGACATTAAAAGGTTACTGCCAAGACCAAATCTAATAGATCACGTGCGCTAAATACACAATACTATAGCATACTATACAGCTGACGCTTTGTGTATCAAATGACCGGAAGATGGGCTCTTCTGATAAATGATTCCTTGTCCGCAATAACGCCAGCAACCAGAACCCGGTTGAAAAAGCAATATCCATAAGATCGAAACGGCCGTTTAAAAAATGTACCAACTGTAACAATTCCATTCCCACGGCTATAAGTATCGGGATGAATACCAACCTTAGCTTATAATTTTTCAACCGGATATAAAATGGCCCGGAAGTCAGCGTAATGCAAAATACCCACAGGCCTTCGGGCAAGGAATAAACAATACAGTCCCTTAGCGGTAGTGCTGAAATTATGGCTGTTTTTAAACTGTGATAGCGTCCTCTGGAGATCAATGCTATGACAACTTGGTTGACCAATGTTTTCTCTGTCCGGTAAAATACGTAGATAAACAGGCATACCAGTAAAGCGACGGCTAATAGTGGGATGTACTTTTTCAAGGCCTGGAAAAAATAAGGAGTTTATAATAAGAGCCGGTCCCCAGCCCTGTTTGTTTTACCAGAGAAAATTGCTGCAGCCCTTCAATTTCCCGCCAACGGAACAGTGACTTAAAATGAAAGAGTGAAGATACCGGATGAAAAGCCCTGTCGATATATTGCAATCCGTTATCCGGCGTAAAATGATTCAGGATGAACAACTTTCCGCCGGGCTTCAGTACCCTGTGTACTTGTTCCAATAGCCTGTCGGGATCTTTGGCAACAGCCAGTACATGCGACATCACCACATATTCGAAAGAAGCATCGGGGAACGAAAGATCCTCACCATCCATAACCATAAGCTTAATAGTGCTGCTTTCAAAACGTTTTCCCCTATTCAGCATGGCTTCAGAAATATCGATGCCTGTAATATCGTGGCAAACATACATAGGCAGGTGCGAACCGGTACCCACACCTATTTCCAGCAGGGTACCGGGAGGACATTTGTTCACTTCACGGATCAGGACTTTTCTCTGGCCTGCTAAAAAAACGTTTATCACAGGGTATAGAAAAGTTATGCGGTTATAAAAGCTACGTGCCGTTTGCATTTTAAGAAAGTTTAAAGTGAAAAGGACACTTGCGCCCTCTTGGTTCAACATCCAGCGCTTTCAGGTCGTTCTTATATTTCGAAGGCTGGATCATGGCTTTCAATATCCCGTCGGCTTTCAGGTATCTCGCCAGCTTATAAGTACCAATAAAAGGCCTCAGCAGCGACATTCTTCTAAAGCCAAGGAACTCACGTACTATTTGCGGCGCTATCAGCGATTGTGACTCTAATAGTATACGATAACGCACAAGCCCAAGATGCTTGCGGTATTGTCGGAACAGGTCGTCCGTATAAATGCTGTGCTGCATGTCATGGTCCATGTGATGCAGGCGCATTATTTGCCATTCTTGGAAAGTTTCCGGCAGGCCTTTCAATCCCATCCGGTCCCCTACCCTGTAAAACACATCGAAAACTTCCTGCTTTTCGTCTTTATTTAATTTGCGCTCGAGCACTTCAAACGACCTCACTGAATAATCGATTAGCATAAACAGCACATCCCTGTAAGCCCAGTCAGGAATGCCCATACCTCGCTTTGCCTCTACTGCGGCATGTATTGCCGCAATGGTGTCGATAGCTTTCAGGGCGGCCTGTTTATCGGAAAAAATTATTGACCGGGCGTAGGAAACCGTAGAGAAAAGTCTCCCCAGCGGATCGGCAGGCAGCTTGCCGGTAAAGTACAGCCAGTCGACCGCCTTGTTGAGCGCAAACTCTGCCGAAGCGCCTGCGAATATAAAGAGGATATTATCGCTGTTGCCCCATATCTGCCGTACTATCGAATCCTTTTGTACAAAATATTCCGTTTCCATATTTCTTTATTATTATTTAAAAGAACTTTGAAATACAAAGTTTTATTGCAAATTTTTTTATTTATGTGACTTCACTAAATTTTCAAGTATCCTCAGGTGCTCCAGGAATGCCGTCCTGCCCTCTTTGGTCATAACATATTTGGTATTGGGCTTCCTGCCTACGAATGATTTTTCTACAGCAATGAATTCTTCTTTTTCCAACGCTTTCAGGTGGCTGGCAAGGTTGCCGTCGGTCACATCCAGGTATTCCTTAAGGGCATTGAAGTCGAGGGCATCATTAACAGCCAGCGCTGACATGATTCCCAGCCTGATGCGGCTCTCGAATGCCTTATGTAATCCATTTACTGAAATTTTCACCTGTCGTATTTAACGTGTATATATATGCCATAAACTATGTGGGCAACCCCAAAACCAAGCGCCCAGAAAATCAGGCCATAGCCAATAAAATAGGAGCTTGCCAACCCGAGGGCTACCTGTACCAGGCCCAATATCTTTATATCCTCATAAGTGTACCTGCTTGCGACAAATAATGAAAGTCCGTAGAATATCAGTGTTATAGGCGCGATAAGCCCTACCAGTCCTTTTGATAGCATTACCAGGGCAAGCAAACCGCCGGTGATCAGTGGTACGCTCATATTGATAAGCAACCGCCTTGAAGTAGCATTCCACATCGTTTCATTTCGTTTCTGCGCCTTCCTGTTGGAAAAATAGAATGCGGTGCCAATAGCCAAAACCAATATGGCAACCGCCAATAAAAACACTTTCACCAAAACTGTTGCGACCTCACCTCTTGAAGACGAGGAATAGACAATTTCGTCAGGGTTAAAATCAAATACTTTATAGGCTGTAAACGCTCCTGCCAGGGCATATACACCGGCCATGATGCCTGCCCAACCGGACAGGGAAAGAAATTTGGTAGACCGTTCCATCATCGAACGAATCTCGGATATGTCCCGGATAAGATCCTGCTGTTCTTTCATATAAAAGTACTTTTCAATACAAAGTTAAGCATTTCGGTCAAAAATCTACCACAGGGTAATATTTTTTTACCACAAGGTGCAGGAAGGTTTTTATAAAGGCACAAAGCATTGTAAAAAACTTATACTCTATAAATTTATTTAATAAAATAGAACCATAGCTCTTTATTGATGCTAAAGCGAATATATTTAAACATAGTGAAGCGTAGCTTCAGGCTCTGTGTCACTTTATTGAACTTTAAAGCTTATTTATGGCTATGTGCCTATGTGGTTAAATAAAATTTACACAGTCCTGAAATATGAAATTGCACAATATCGCCTTAAAACACATACAGAGGTGTAAAATCTGCCTTTTAAATTGTTAAAACCCAAAATGCCAATCATAGTTTGTTTTTCAAAAAATAATGTCGCAGACGAACAATTTCAGGCCTTAGATTAAGGCGTTTTTTCACATTTAATTAACAAAAATGTCAATAGTTAAAATCCTAATTTATCTGAAAACCGCCTTGTAATTTTGTAGTCTAATTTTTATAATATGACAACAATTATTCTAAATTACTGGTGGGCAATTCCGGTAATTTTATGTGTTTTAGGGTACAAATTCGTACTACGTGTTTTTTTCGGAATGGTAATAGTGCCTGAAGATAAGATCGGGCTGGTTACCAAAAAGTTCGTTTTGTTCGGGGAAGGAAAGTCCATGCCCGACAGCCGCATTGTGGCAACCAAGGGAGAAGCAGGTTTCCAGGCGCAAACGCTCGCTCCCGGCCTGTACTGGATGAAATGGATATGGCAGTACAGCATTGACATGACACCGTTCACCATTATCCCGGAAGGCAAGATAGGCCTTATCCTGAGCAAGGACGGTAAAGAGATACCTACAGGCCGCATTTTGGCACGAAGGGTGGAATGCGATAACTTCCAGGATGCCGCGGCATTTTTGGATAACGGCGGGCAAAAAGGCCGACAGACAGCTTTTGTCACCACAGGTTCCTACAGGATTAATACCTTTTTGTTTGAAGTCGTAATTACAGAACAGATAAAAATATGGGAAAATATGGTGGGTGTGGTTACCGCCCTTGACGGTGAGCCGATACCTATCGGGCAGATAGCAGGTAAATTTATTGAGGGGCACAACAACTTCCAGGATTTAAACGAATTCCTTGATAAAGGCGGCAACAGGGGTTTGCAGCCACAGGTGATGCTGGCCGGTTCCTACTACCTTAATACATGGGGTGTGCAGATCGAGCAGATACCAATGACGGATGTGCCGATAGGTTATGTGGGCGTTGTGATATCTTATATAGGAGAAGACGGCATAGACGTTACCGGCGAGACCTTTAAGCACGGCAACATTGTTTCTAAAGGCGACCGCGGTGTGTGGGTAGAACCGCTTGGACCCGGCAAGTATGCGATAAATACTTATACTACCAAACTGGAACCGGTACCTACCACCAACCTGGTGCTGAACTGGGCCAATGCACGCAGCGAATCGCACAACCTCGATAAGAACCTGTCGACCATTACGGTACGCTCTAAAGATGGTTTCCCTTTCAACCTGGATGTGGCACAGATCATACACGTGCCTGCCAATGAAGCACCTAAGGTGATTGCGCGTTTCGGCAGTATGACCAATCTGGTATCGCAGGTACTGGAACCTACCATAGGTAACTACTTCCGTAACTCGGCGCAGGACAGTGATGTCATTTCGTTCCTGAGCACAAGGAAAGAGCGCCAGGAATCGGCCAAGAACCACATCAAGGCGGTATTAGACGAATATAACGTGAATGCTGTTGATACACTGATCGGGGACATTGTACCTCCGGAATCGCTGATGAAAACGCTGACCGACCGTAAGATTGCGGAAGAAGAGCAGAAAACCTACCAAACCCAAAGAATGGCACAGGAACAGCGCCAGGGTGTGGAAAAAGAAACTGCGATTGCAGACATGCAGAAAGAGATCGTGCGTGCCTCACAGAGCGTTGAGATAGCACAGCGTACTGCCGATGCTACCGTGAAAAAGGCGGAAGGTGACGCCACAAGCCTTAAGCTGAATGTAAATGCCGAAGCCGAAGCTACCAAGATGAGGGCCAATGCCGAAGCGGAAGCCACAAAAGCAAGGGCCGGCGCACAGGCAGAGGCTACCAAACTTACTGCAAGCGCCGAAGCAGAGCGCATCTCTAAAACAGGTTTGGCTGAAGCCGAGAAGATCATGGCGATAGGTAAATCGACTGCGGAAGCTTACCAACTTCAGGTTTCGGCGATGGGCGGCGATAACTTTACCCGTTATAAAATTACCGAAGAGATAGGCAAAGGCAATATTAAAGTGATTCCTGATGTGATGATATCCGGTAATGGCGGCGCCGATAATCCCCTTAGCGGAATGCTCGGCCTTAAGCTTATGGAAATGATGGATAATGGTAAAAAAGACAAACCCGATCCTGAGATGAATTAGATCATCTAAAAGGGAACGCGGATAACGCGGATTTTGGCGGATTCACACGGATTTTTCACAAAATCCCAATATGCTCCAAAACAGCCTTCGGGCTGTTTTTTTGTGCGTTCATATTATCAACAAAAAAAGCCGGAGAACCCCTGTGGCACTCCGGCAAAATATAAAAAATAAACAGGCTCTTTTTTATATGACAGTGAATAATACTACTGTTTAAGTATTTTCACTGTTTTCTTTTCACCCATAGCATATACTTTCAACAGATACAGGCCGGAAGAAAGCTTTTCGAGGTTGATAACGGCATCTGTGTTTTCCACTAACTGATCGTGTACCAACTGGCCGGTAATATTGTAAACCTCAACCTTATCAATATTATCAGTATTTTTTATCCTTACAACATCCTTAGCCGGGTTGGGATACACTTCCATTTTTGCGAAGGCAGCACCGCCGGTTCCCATGATATCGGTAGTAGTAAACGGTACCATAGTCCATTCTCCATTGACAGGCCCGCAGAAACTTTTTATGTAGAAATAATAAGTTGTCCCCGGCTCAAGATCGTTCAGTTCCAATGAAGGTGTCATTGTCATGGTCCCGGTACCCTCCGGCGCTATTTCCGTTGTGTTGTAGTCATAGAAATAGCCCAGACTGGTATTCTCTTGATTCGCCATCCATGATATTGTGGCAGTGGTATTTGTAATAGGAGAAACTACAACGTTTTGAGGAGGGTTGCAGGGCCATTCCTGCAATACAATATTGTCAACATATAAGTGCCCCTCAAAAGCATCGCTATATACTTTAAACCCGATATAATAGATACCGCTTTCAGTAACCGTAATAGGGTTTTCAAAAGCATAGTGGACGGGCTCACCACCCGTAACGTTATCATGCACGCCTATCGCGTTTGCTGAAGCGGGATTTGGGCTGGTCGCAAGATATGATGCCAATTTTTCGGTACCTGTCGCGCTGTTATTGCCATAAGTATAGGACAGCCTATACGGCGTACCTGCTTCGAGATAAATCCCTTTTTCAAAATACCATGCATCCGCCTGCTCATCGCTACCGGTGTAATGAAGTGCATTATCTGTAAAACCATTTCCGGGGTTGTTTACCGTTGTCCATGGGTTTCCGGTATCGCCTGTAACCAAAAGCGCACATTCCGGTACAGCCGGAACGCTGGCAGATTCAAAGTCCTGCAAAAAGGGTACTGTAGCTACTTCTTCGCATAAGGCGGTGGTAAACAGTACCGGCTCGCTCCATTCGGTAAACGAACCCTGGCAGAACGACCGTACATAGGCCGAATAGGTTTCGCCCGGGGTCAGCGGATAGTAACTGTTGAGCGTAAGAATATCAGCCGTGGCCGTTGTGAGTCCCGCTACCGGATCGCCCGTTCCCGAAACTATAGATATCTGGTAAAAAAATCCGGGTTCCAGTACGTTGGCAAAATTCCAGCTAAGGGTCGCAGCTGTATTGCTAACATTGGTAACCTTAAGGTTTTGGGGCGGCTGGTACGTCCATTCCTTCACTATGATATTATCGAGAAACAGGTTGCCCTGGTTAGCATCAGAAGCAGCGTTAAACCCAAAATAATATACCCCGCTGGCCTCAACATTTATCCTAAGCGATATCAGTTGTTCGGAGGCTGTAATCTCCACGTTTGCAGGATAAGTGATATTTGTGAGCATAGAAGCGGCATCAGCAGCGGTTCCATAATATACGTTCAGCCTCTCAACAGCGGCATCGTTACTGTTGCCGCAGCTGTAAAACACCCTGTAATCAACACCTGCGGTAAGGTTGATGCCGCGTGTAAAAAACCAGGCATCGGCGGCATTGTCAGGACTGGCAATATATTCCAGGGTGTTGGTAGTAAAGTCGGGATCGGGATTATTCGCGGTGATCCAGTTATTGCCTGCACCGCCATTCTGGAACGAAGTGCAGTCAGGCGCTGCCGGTAGTACTGCTGACTCAAAGTTTTCAGTGTAGGGAGTGTTGACCGGTTCGCAATCCTGCGCCAGCGCGATGTACGGCCAAAACAGGCTCGCGAATAAAATAAAATAGATAGTTTTTTTCATGATCTTTCTTTTTGTTAAGTAATTTATATAGCAATTTATTTTGAAGACAAAGTTTAAAAGTAACCGGAGCGCCAACCGGCTCCCCGCCTACATAAAGAAAAACCTACCGATCTGCTTTTTAGCAGTATTAATGCCTGATCTGTTTCACCCAAATGGTGCTTGCTAAAGTTGGAGAGCCACCCTGATCGGCTCCCCAACAATAAGTAACAAAAACAAATCAAAATCCAACCGTAGAATAGACAGCCACACACAGCTTCTACCCTACTATTCGCACATAAAAAATAAAATACTTTAATAATCTTCTGATAATTAAGATATTTAATAAATTTTTATCCCGACAAACATACATCATTAGGCAAATGCAATGTGATACTATTTAATCATTTACATTAAATATATCTACACTTAACAGTAAAAAAATTAATACAAAAAGCGGTTATTAGTATCGTATTACAAAATGAATTAAAGCATAGGGGATTGTTTTCTGTCAGATGAAAATAAAAAAGCTGTCCATTTTGCAGGGACAGCCTTTTCCAATTAATGCTAAAGAAAGTATACTTAGGTATAATTATTTATAATTTCACGCAAAGCCGCAAGCCGCAAAGACTGATGCCGAAACAATCTCTCTTAAACCGCAAAAATATTGCTTCGCAATAACTTAAGGATCATGCAATATTATTTCTTTGGTTTGGCAGTCATGTAATAGATCAACTCGCCGCCGCCCATAAGCTCTTCATGCGTTATAAAAGGCCTGTCCAACATTTTACCGTTAAGCTCGACTTTAGAGACATAGACGTTCTTGTCACTTTGGTTTTTAGCTGTTATCACCAGTGACCTGCCGTTTTCGAAGTGTAAAACCGCCTTTTTCACCTTCGGGCTGCCCAGTGCATATTGATCAGATCCCGGTGTTACCGGATAGAACCCAAGCGACGAAAAAATGTACCACGCGCTCATCTGGCCGGTATCGTCATTACCTCCCAGCCCGTCAGGTGCCGGATGGTACATCGCATCGAGTATCATCCTCACGCGGCTTTGGGCTTTCCACGGGTAGCCGGTCCAGTTGTAGAGATAGGCCACATGGTGCGAAGGCTCGTTGCCGTGAACATAGTTACCTATGATTCCATCGCGTGTAATATCTTCGGTCTTTTCAAAATACTTATCCGGAAGCTGCATCGCAAACAGCGAGTCGAGGTGCTGCGTGAATTTTTCCTTACCTCCATTCAACGCCACCAGCGCTTCGGGGTCGTGCTGTATGCTGAGGCTGTAGTTCCATGCATTGCCTTCTATAAAGCCCTGCCCATGGGTATCGAGCGGATCGAATTCTTTTTTAAAACTGCCATCCGTAAGCCTTGGGCGCATAAAGCCGGTACTTTTATTGAATACGTTCCGATAATTTTGAGAACGCCTCATATACGTATCATAGACATCAGGCTTATTCAGCTTTTTAGCAATCTGGGCAATACACCAGTCATCATAGGCATATTCGAGGGTTTTGGATACCGATGACCCATTCTTATCTTCGGGCACATAGCCATATTGCAGGTAATACTCAATTCCGTCATAATACCTTAGGTTCGATGAGCTGATGCAGGCCCCAAGCGCTTTCTCCATATCAAAACCGGTGTTGCCTTTTGCAATGGCATCAGCGATGAGCGAAACGGAATGGTAGCCTATCATGCACCAGTTCTCGTTGGCGTAGTGCGACCATACCGGCAACGCCTTGTGTACACTCTGGTCGTAATGCGCCAGCATTGATTTTATCATATCTGTATTGCGCTGCGGCTGAATAATGTTGAATAGCGGGTGCAGCGCCCTGTAAGTATCCCAAAGAGAAAAAGTGGTGTAATTGGTAAATCCGTCTGCCTTATGGATGTTCTGGTCGAGCCCTTTGTAACTGCCGTCACCATCCATATATATTGTGGGGTTGATGAAAGCATGGTACATTGCCGTATAAAAGTTGACCTTATCTTCCTCGTGGATTGTTTCAATATTTATTTTGTTCAATTCTTTTTCCCAAAGCAGCTCACCTTCGTGCATCGTTTTATAGAAATCCCAATGCGGTATTTCTTTTTTCATGTTCTCCAAAGCGCCAATAGTGCTTACGGGAGAAATGGCAACCTTTATTTTTACCTGTTCGTTTTCTGCAGTTTCAAAATCAAAATGCATCCTGATGTTTTTGCCTGCTGCTTCAGGGAAATTTTTCGTCTCATCAAATTTCCGCCAGAACCCTTTGTAGATGTTGCCTTCATCATACTTGCGTGCTCCGTACTGCCTAAACGGTTTTGAGAACGCGATCGCAAAATAGACTGTCCTTGTGCGTGCCCAGCCTTGTGTCTGCCGGTAGCCCGTAATGAGGGTGTCATTCTCTACGCGTACAAATGTCCAGACATTTTTTTCATTGTGATTGTAGATTCCTGCTATAAGGTCGAGGATAATATGGGCATCATTAGCTTTCGGGAAAGTGTACTGGTGGAAGCCCACACGCTGGCTTGTGGTAAGTTCGGCAGTAATGTTATGGTCATCGAGCTTTACCTTATAATAATTGGCGCGGGCAGTTTCGTTTGCATGCGAATAGGCCGAGCGATAGCCCGTCTTAGGATTCGACGCTGTTCCCGGATTGAGCTGTAATGCCCCGGTAGTGGGCATGATAAGCAGGTCGCCAAGGTCGGAATGGCCCGTACCGCTGAAATGCGTGTGGCTGAATCCGGCAATGGTTCTGTCTTCATACTGGTAGCCTGCACAGTATTCGTAGACCTTTCCGTTGTATTTTTTATTCAGTTCGTAAGGGATAGTATCAGTATCCGGGCTCAGCTGCACCGACCCGAACGGCACTGTCGCCCCGGGATACGTATGCCCCATGCGCTGCGTCCCGATAAGGGGATTGATATAGCTGTA
The DNA here is from genome assembly GCF_003096035.1 of Flavobacterium album. Taxonomy (NCBI): domain Bacteria; kingdom Pseudomonadati; phylum Bacteroidota; class Flavobacteriia; order Flavobacteriales; family Flavobacteriaceae; genus Flavobacterium; species Flavobacterium album. The sequence continues at coordinate 3,454,213 of NZ_CP029186.1, forward strand.
ACTTTTCTTAACGGCACTAGCCTGCGACCAAGCCATTGCCGAAAAAAGCAGGCAGGCGAAAAGGAGTTGCGATCTGGTTCTCATTATAATTGATTAGTTGTATGTTTAAAGGCATACATAGATAAGTATTTATTTCTATACCCGAAAACAAAAACGGGCCATAAGCCCGTTTTACCCCCAAAAAATTAAAAACATCACTAAAGCTGGTTAATGATTTACTATGATCTTTTTTACAAAAGATTTTCCGTCAGCGGTTGCGTTGAGCATAAATATCCCATTTGCCAGGCCAGACACATCAAGTTTATTTCCTAACACAGGCAGCACTTCCCTTCCCGACATATCATACAGGCTTCCCTCTACCGCTGTACCGGCAGGTACATCAAGCATTACTATGCCCGATGCAGGGTTAGGATAAGCATTTATAGCAGCTGTCCCGTAGGCCTCCCTGCCCATTGTTGACTGTAGCGGGATAAAGCTGCCGCCCAGGGTGCTCACCATGAATAACCCGAACGCGGGCCCATTACTGTTGTTCTCCGGATGGGCAAATCCGCTGGAGAGAATAAGAGCTGCTTTATTGTCCATGCCCATAGTAGCAAGTGGCACTTCATAAGAGCATAATACTACATTGCCAGTAGTAGTACTTGCCTGGATTACGTAATCCATTACAGGCATGCTATGGTATCCTGCCGTAAAAACGGGATAAGGCATATCGTATATAAAGACCCCAAGCGGAATACTGGTTTCCGAAATGTTGATATTGCCTGAATCTGTGCAGCCCTGGTTCATCAAAATACCTGCATAGCCGGGCATATAGTCGTTAGCGAATGCACCATAAAAAACATTCAGCTGAAATGGTGGCGCAGGTGAATAACCTGTCTGGCTGTGAATGCCATTGGCTACAATTACATAAGTACCGTTGAATGTTTCAGTCATGCTGTAAAAGCCATCTGCTACAGAGGTACTGTTGCCGGGCGCAATGGTAAACGTTAGGGGAATTCCTGCCGGCAATTCCAGGAAAGGTGTCGCCTCACGGAATCCCATATCGTCGATGATCCTGATATCGCCCATGTAAATATCAATGTGGCTTAAAGCCGCATCGGGCGAATTGTGCACTGCCTGTATCTTTGCCTGCGAAAGGGCATTTTGGCTTACGAGTAAAATGGCTGCTGCCACGAGAAATGTAATTTTTTTCATTTTGCTTTAGGTTAAAATTGATAGGGCAAATGTACTTTTGCCAGTTCAAAACACCTGAAAAACATGGTGAGCAATTCGGTAATCAATGTGATAAATCCATGATTTAAAGCAAATTAAACATCCACCCCATAAGCCTTTGATTTAATTTTATATTTATTAAATTCGCCGTCAGGCTTAAGCACAACTATTAAAATGAGCGATATTGTAAGGTCCTGTTTTTTTATTCTTTGCTTTCTCTGGATTCCTGCTGCGGGCTTATGCCAGGCCGGTACCAAAAATGATGCTTTGCTGCGCGAACTGGAACTGCAGGCTAAAAAATATGAGGGGGACACAACAAGCAAAGGAAAGGCCGCGATCATGGAGGCATATAAACAGCTGCTTGACGATGCCGAAGATACAAATGATCACCGCAACGTTGCCGCCGCAGCGCTGGCTGCCGGCATATCTATGTATGAGGCCCGGAATACCGATGAAGCACGCACCTTCTTTAACGAATCAATTAAGCATGAAAAAGATTCGCGCCACAAGGACAGCCACATCCACAGCGCCCGTGCAAGGCGTTTTCTGGGGGATGTATTCCTTCTTACCAATGATTATAAAAAAGCCCTGTCGCTTTACCTCGAAGGCCTCGACATAAGTATAAAGCATAAGCTTAAAGGAGAGGAATCGGCACTGCTCAATAACCTGTCGGTGCTTTATATTAAGATGTATGATCCAAAAAACCTGCCCAATACAAAAAAAGGCATGGAGTATGCCTCTAAAGCCATCGCAATATTAAAAGAAAACCCGTCTTCCGATACTGATGCATTACGATCGCTGGCTGTGGCCTATAATAATTATGGCGACCTGTCCAACAATTATGGTAAGGACAGCAGGCAGCGCAGCTATCAGGAAAAAGCCGTGAACGCTTATGAGAATGCGTTGGCGCTGTTTGATAAGATCGGCATGAAGGGACAAAAATGCGGTGTGTACGGCAATATAGCCTATGCATACAAGGACCTGGGCAACAGGCAAAAGTATTACACAAACCTTTTGAATGCCTATAATGTGATGCAAACCGAAAGGGTATCGCTTTATGAGCAGGAAGGTATCCATTATGCGCTGGGAGAATATTATCATGAGGAAAACGACGGGAAACAAAGCCTTTACCACCTGAAAGAGGCCGAGAAGCTCCTCGCGGCCGACCCTGCCAAGGATTACCAGATCATGGTATTGCTGAAAGGCCTGGGCCAGAAAATTTATGCGGCACGCGGCGATTTTAAACAGGCTTATGCTTACCCGGCAGATTTCCAGAAGCTAAACGACAGCCTGCTGAATGCCGAGACGCTGCGAAAGTTTGAGGAGATAGAGGTAAAATACCAGAGCGAGCGCAAGGGACGCCAGCTTAAGGAAGCGGCGCTTTCGCTGGAAAATGCCCACCTGATGCGCAATGCCGTAATTGTGGTGGCGGTATTGCTCGCGCTGTCCCTGTTCCTGTTTTACCGTTTTTATACGGCAAAAAACAGGGCGCTGCTTTTTAAGAAAGAAGCTGCCGATATGGCGCTGCAAAAAGCCGGGCTTGAAATACAGGCCAACAAGGAAATGCTTGACCGGTACACACAAAGCTTAGTCGAAAAAAGCCACCTCATCGATGACCTGGAGAAACAGTTAACCGAATCGGGAAAAGCAGACGATACCGCGCTTAGCAAGCTGTCCAACAGCAGGATACTCACCCGAGAGGATTGGGCCGAATACAAAAGGCTGTTTGATAAGGTGTATCCCGGATTTTTTATAAAGATGCGCCAGAAATATCCCGACATTACCGATGCCGATGAGCGCATACTCGCGTTCAGCAAGCTTAATATCAGCCTTAAAGAAGCCGCCGACCTGCTTGGCATTTCTTACGACTCCATGAAGAACAGCCGCTACCGCCTCCGCAAGAAAATGGGTATCGACAATGAAACAGGCTTCAGGGATATTACGGAGAATATTTAGAAACTTGTACCAATAAAAAGCCTTTTAGTTTTTAAAAGCTGTTCTCTGCCAGGGTAATTACATACAATCAAATTCTTGGATGGCTTACTGCAGCCGGGAAGAAAGTAATTGTTACAAAGGCTTGCTGATGTGCTTCTCAGGGATGAGCAGGTTGAATACCGCGCCATTTTCAGAGCTTCCGTGTGCATTTAGCCCGCCGTTATGGTTTACGGCAATTTTCCTGCACATAGCCAATCCAATCCCTGTACCTTCATATTCTGATTTTCCGTGCAGCCTCTGAAAGATGTTGAATATCTTGTCGGCATATTCTTCACGGAAACCAATGCCATTATCCCTGAAGGTTATTTTATAATATACTTCTTGCTGGAAATCATTCTTCGCTTTTTCGGCTGCCGTCATAACAGTTGCTGATATGTTTATTGTCGGCTGTATATCGGTACGTGCGAATTTGAGGGAATTGCTGATAAGGTTGCCAAAGAGCTGTGACATCTGCAACGGAATGGCTTCAATCACCGGCAGGTCTTCAAATGTGATCAGGGCGCCTTTTTGTTCGATGAGCAGTTCGAAATCAGTTATAACATCTTTCAGCACTTCGTTCAGGTCAGTAGGCGTGAATATTTCCGAATCCTTCACTAACTCAGAGTAGGTCAGTACATCGCGTATCAGCGTCTGCATCCGGTTGGCGGAATTCTTTATCTTATCAAAATAATTACGGGACTGGCTATCAAGGTTATTCCCCGACCGCGACTCAATCATTTGTGCGAACGTGCTTATTTTACGCAAAGGCTCCTGTAGGTCGTGTGAGGCAATGTAGGCGAATTGTGCCAGCTCCCCGTTAGATCTGCGTAGGTCATTATTGGCTATTTCCAGTTCGCGGGTGCGTTGTGTAACGATATCCTCTATTTCGTGCCTTGCCAGCACCTGGGCCGATACATCTACAGTAATCGCAAGTATCCCGAGTATAGACCCGTCGGCATCCCGGTATGGTTCGTATACAAAATTCTGGTATACTGTTTCCGTTTTGCCAAACCTTATGAGGCTTACAGGCATTTCATTGGCATTGAATGTTTTCCCCGTAGCGAATACCTCGTCAAGCAACTGTTCAAGCCCCTGGTCACGGACATCGGGAAGCCCTTCAAAAATAGGCTTGTACAGCACTTCTTCAGGCGCTTTACCCCAAAGGTCTATCATCGCTTCATTAGCAATTTCCACTATATGCTCCGGCCCGAGCATCAGGCACATGGCTACCGGCGACTGCAGTATGATATTCCTGAAATTCCTTTCACTCTGCTCTACTTTTTGTTTAGCCAGGTTAAGGTCGGTCACCTCGGCAGCGGTGTTCATTACGCCATATATCGTACCATCGGCATTATATAAAGGTGTGAAGCTGTAATTGAAAAAGAAAGGCTGCAGCCTGCCGTCTACTACCAGGTCTACCCGTTGGTTCCTGGCATGGAAAGGTATGCCTGTAGTATAAACGCCATCCAGTTGCCCGTAGATCCCCGTGCCTTCCAGTTCGGGCAATACTTCAGCATATGTTTTGCCTATTATGTCGTTCCCTTTTCCCCATACCTCCATGATGGAACGGTTGGCCATAACGATCCGCATCTCGCGACCGGCATAGACACCTATCGGGAACGGAGCGCTTTCAACTACAGAAAGAAGGCGCTGCTCGCTTTCTTCCATCCGCTTTTGGGCTATAAGGTTTTGGGTAACATCATGACAAAGCACCATTACACCGCCTATCTCCCCATCGGCATTCGTAAACGGCTGGTAGATGATATTCAGAAATACGTCTTTTTCAATGCCGTCGACTACCAAAGTATACTTGTAATTGTTAAGGTAATACGGTTTCCCGGACGACCTCACATTGTCCATTATATCCCTGAAATAAGGATCGGCATCGGGCATAACTTCAAACAGGGGCTTCCCTGTCATTTGTTCCTGATATTGCCCTGTAAGGTTCAGGTAGGCATCATTCACCATTTCAATGATATGGTCATCTCCGGTAAGAATGATAATGCCAACGGCAGCCTCACGGATGAGCGTTTCAAAATGCTTTTCGGATTCGGTGAGTTTTTTTGCGGTTTGTACCTTCTCGGTTGTTTCATTGCAGGCCACAAAAACGCCGTTTATATTACCATCGTCATCGTATATCGGGCTGTAGCTGGAATTCCAGTAGATGTTTTCCATCCGCCCGTTCCTGTAAAAAGGCACCAGCTGGTCATCAAACCAAACAGGCTCCCCCGTAGTAAGTACCTGTTCGAAAAGCGGACCCGCAAAATCCCATACATCGGCCCACAGCTCCTTCCCTTTTTTACCGATGCCCGGGTGCTTCCCGTCAATACCAAGGCTTGGCCTGAAGGCATCGTTATAAAAGCAGATATAGTCCTCTCCCCAGAAAAGTACCATAGGCAGAGCCGAATGGAGCAGTATACCGAGCGATGTACGAAGGCTCGAAGGCCAGGTTTCAGGTGTGCCAAGAGATGTTTTCGACCAGTCGAAAGAGCGTACGAGCGCTCCCGCTTCGCCTCCGCCGGACATGAAATTCAGGTTTATTTTTTCAGGGGATTTTTCCATGTACATTAAAGTATGCCAGAAGGATTTAAGATTATTCCGACAATGTTAATAGCAGTACTGCACGTAGCGCATTGGTACTGCATCAGGTCACTAAATTAGTAAATTCCGTTAACCCTGACAACGTTATCGGGCAAATAAAGAAAACGCTTTCACGGCCCTATACAGGATTGAAAATTTTGAAAAGACTTCGTATATTTCCGCTATGGAAAACACAGGTATAATTGTAATGATGCTGTTCGGGATGGTGTTCCTGGGCATCCTCAGCAATAAGTATAAATTCCCCTTCCCTATAGTGCTGGTGCTCTGCGGGATCGTCATAAGCGTTGTGCCCGGGCTGCCGGCAATTACCCTTAGCCCGGAAGTAGTCTTTATCATCTTTTTGCCGCCTCTGTTGTATTATGCCGCCTGGAATACCAGCTGGCATGATTTTAAAGGCGCTATCAGGCCAATAAGCCTGGCTGCGATCGGGCTCGTTTTTTTTACAACCTTCGCCGTAGCTGTGGCTGCCCATGAGCTTATTGAAGGTCTCAGCTGGCCTTTGGCATTCCTTATCGGAGCCATCGTTTCGCCTCCCGATGCCGTTGCAGCAACATCTATTACCAAAGGCTTGGGGCTAAGTCCCCGCGTTATTACGATCCTTGAAGGCGAAAGCCTGGTAAACGATGCCAGCGGCCTTGTAGCCTACAAATATGCGCTTACCGCTATTACGGCGGGCAATTTCATCATTTGGGAAGCCAGTGTCAACTTTTTTGTGATGATCATCGCCGGAATAGCCATCGGGCTTGCTCTGGGTTATATCATGTACCTTGTCCACAAAAAATTCGTCTGCGACCCGATCGTTGAGGTTACCCTCACGTTCCTTACACCGTTTGCGGCCTACCTTCTTGCAGAGCATTTCCATTTTTCGGGCGTGCTTGCTGTGGTCAGTACGGGGCTGTACTTATCCTTCCGGTCAGGGCAGATTCTCACGCACCAGAGCCGCATCATGGCCAGTACAGTATGGGATGTATCGGTATATATACTCAACGGGCTTATTTTTATCCTTATCGGACTCCAGCTGCGCCAGATCATGGACGGAATAGACGGTTATTCTACAGGGGAGCTCATCTTGTGGGGAGCTGCAGTGAGTTTTGTAGTCGTGGTGGTGCGGTTTATCTGGGTTGTTCCCGCTGCCATGCTACCGCGCATGCTGAGCAAAAAAATAAAGAAGAACGAACCCTTCGACCCCCGCAACCTTGTGGTATTCGGTTGGGGAGGCATGCGCGGCGTGGTATCTATGGCCGCTGCGCTTGCCTTACCGCTTGCACTGCCCGACGGATCACCGTTCCCGCACCGCAGCCTCATCATCTACCTCACGTTCTGTGTAATATTATCCACGCTGGTTGGGCTTGGGCTTACGCTGCCCTGGATCATAAAAAAAATGAAGATCCAACCCTACTCCATTTTTGCAGAGGAATACGAGGTGCGCAACCTTGTGGTATCGCAAACCATTGCCCATATCGAAGAGAACCTGTCGCTGTTGCAGGACGAGTTGCTGCACAACATTAAAAGCAAGTATGAAGTAAAGTTCAACCGACTGCAAAAAACAGAGCTGCCTGCGAATTTCTTTGGAAAGGGCGAAACGCTGCCCACCAATATCTTTAATGAATTTACCCAATTGCAGATCGACCTTATCAATGTTGAACGTCAAAAGATTGAGCAGCTGCACCGCAAAGGGGGCACCAGTGAAGAAGTGCTCCGCAAGATAGAGCGTGAGCTCGACCTGGAGGAAACCCGCCTGAGTATGGATATGTACGATGGGTAGTTTTTAGACACAGTCGCAGTTTTCAATCACAGCTTGTCTGCGGGCATAGGCAGGTCTCAGTTTTCAGCCATGATAATTCCGGTGTAGAGGCGTTGCATTGCAACGTCTCAATAAAATAAAAAAGCCATTGCATTGCAACGGCCATATATAATCAATAGTAACTGCTATCTTTTCTCCAGCTCCGCATTTGTTCTGCGGATTGACTCCTCATCCTTATAATCCAGCCACGCCTGCCCTTTGCGCTTACGCATCCAGTTGTCATAAAGGCGGTTGAAGGTTACGTTGGCCAGCCCTTTCATCAGGTTGCCCGGCCTTCCTGCCAGTGAGCGAAGGCTTAAAGAGAACCCCGGCGTAAGGTATTTCATGTAGTGCCACCATCCTTCGGGCATGTAGAGCATTTCGCCATGCTTAAGGTTCGTGATATACGGTTTTACCATTTTTAGTGCAGGGAACTTTTCGAAGTCGGGATTGTCAAAATCGATATCCTCGTTGCATATCCAGGAATATGGCAGGCGGTACATGTACTTGGTCTCTTTTGGGTCGACCAGCACACATTGCTTTTCGCCGGCAAAATGAATATGGAATATATTCGGGAAGTCAATGTCATAATGCATGAACACCTTGGCGCCCTGCCCGCCGAAGAACACGAGCGGCAGGCTTTTTATCAGTCGCAGCCCAAGCTTAGGCCATCTCATATCCTGTTTCATCGAAGGCACATCCTTCATCAGGTTATAAAGGAAAATACGCAGGTGTGTTGGGCCTTTTTCCAGTATGTCTATGTATTCCGACATGCTCATGGTAAAATCGGGCTCGTTCACCTTCTTGGTATAGTCGGTCTTCCGGTTGTCATATAGCGGCACTGTCTTGTCGCCGGCCACTTCACGAAGAAAATCAAAATTCCATTTGGTAAACGCAGGCCAGTCCTCGATTTGGTTGGTAATTACCACCGGTTTTTGAGGTTTATAGTAGTTCTCTATAAATTCTTTCTTTGTGAGTTTTTCAACCCTTTCGATTTGTATATAGTCAAATGGCATGGCGCAAAGATAATAATATTCCGTGCATGTTGATTTCTCTTACATTCATCTTTAGTTAATTAAAAATTAATGGAAAATTAAACAAAACTTTAATAATTGTCTAAATAAAAATCCCGAAATGTTGCACTAAATTTATAAAAACTAAAAAACATTACTATGGATTCAATAAACCAAAACCAGCCGGAAGATAATTTTAAGGACCTTGCGGGACCTGAAGGCCTGGAAAAGATCAAAGAGCTCGCCAAAAAAGCAGGCTCATGCTTTTTCTGTACAAAGATCGTGAGCGGCCAGGCATTCTCTACAAGGCCGATGTCAGCCGAGAAAATTGATGATAACGGGAACTTCTGGTTCCTGAGTGCCAACGACAGCCACAAAAATGCGGAGATCGCTGCCGACCCTGCTGTACAAATGCTGTTTCAGGGATCATCCTACAGCGATTTCCTGACACTCTATGGAAAGGCAACCATTAGCACTGATAAAGAAAAGATCAAAGAGCTGTGGGACCCGACCATGAAAACGTGGTTCACCGAGGGCATAGATGACCCAAGGATCACCGTTATAAAATTCACGCCTTCCGATGGCTATTACTGGGATACCAAACACGCCATCTTTGTTGCCTTTGCCAAAAGGATTGTAGGTTCCATAATTGGGCAAACCCTCGACGATTCGATTGAAGGAAACGTTACACCATAATTGTATCTTTTTTAACACCGCCGCGGATTATAAATTTTATGATCCGCGGCTTTTTTTATGGTGAGAGTCAGCCGAAACGAAAAAGAAAATTTGCAATTGCTATATTTACAGCATCAATCTCCATATTCATGATATTTCCGTTCGATGAAGAGTATATCGCAACAAAGCAGGTAATGCTTGGCAAAGCCACAATGAATTTCGATTTCATAGAGCTTGCTGATTATATAAACGAAAAATTTTGCGTAAAGCCTGTAAACATTATTTATGACCTTATTGATGATGGTGCAACCCCGCGTTTACAAATTTGCCTCGAGCTGGAAAAGGAAGCCCTACTATTTAAAGATGCGATGCTGAATTTCGACAGGGAGAAGCAAAATATTGTGGCTGAAAAATTCAGGGAAATGATAGAGTCAGGCAGTATGCGCGGCGATAACTGCAGTTCATCATCGTACCCTTTAGATGCTTACAGCGCTGATAGCCTTTTTGTTTACTTTTCTGCTTTCAAGCCCGTGGCTCAGATGGAATTTAACGAAAGCGTATTGCCGCAAGAGGTTGCTGCGCTAAAGCAAAAGCTCGGTAATAACGTCATCTGGGAGATCATACCTAAATTCACAGGTGTGACGTTTTTCGTGTATACAGATAAGCAGGTTCGGGAATATGAAGACAGTGCAGAGATGCAAAGATGGGCCGCCGCTTATTTTGATATTTTAGAAAAGTATGATGAATTCGGGTATTTTGAAAAGGAGTCTTTCGGTGTTTTCCTCGACAGTAAAGAGAATTTTGATAAAAATTACGACAGCAACTGGAATTATTATTTCAGTTGATGGATACAATGCTCCCCAGGCAATTTAGCCTTTCCGGCAATATGGAATGCCGTTGCAATATAAAACCGCCTTTCGATAAAGAATTTTAGCGATCACGCTCTAAAATCACAAAATTTTTGTTGCGGTAAGAATGATTTTATAATTCGCTTATGAGAAGAAATCCTGCCTTTCCGTACCTTTGCAAGAAAGATTTTGCCATGCCGAAGAAGAACAGGAAAAGCGAAGAATTCTGGAATGTTGTAACCCATGGTACGGGGGCCGTGCTTTCGGTTGCCGCCTTTATTGCCCTGGTTACTTATGCTGCTTTTAACGGCAGTGCGATGCACATTGCGGCCGCGATTGTTTTCGGCACAAGCCTCATGCTGCTTTACTCTGCCTCTACCATCTACCACTACGTTGCTACCTTGCGCTGGAAACGCTTTTTCCAACGGATAGACCACCTGTGCATTTATGTGCTTATAGCAGGGACGTATACCCCTATCGCGCTGCTTGGGCTTAAAGGCGCCTGGGGATGGACGATATTCGGTATAATATGGGCGTTTGCCATAGCAGGGTTCATCTTTAAATTCTCGCCGCTGCGCAGGTCGGAAAAACTGTCGCTATCGCTGTATGCGCTTATGGGATGGCTTATCATTATCGCCATAAAGCCGCTTATAGAGAATCTTTCTGCAGGTGCACTGTTCTATCTTTTAGGCGGTGGATTGTGCTATACATTCGGCATTTATTTTTACGCAAAAGAAAAAATACCTTACAACCATACCATCTGGCACATTTTTGTACTTGGAGGCAGCACGCTGCATTTCTTTGGCATCTTTTTATATCTTATACCCTAAAGCATAAAATAATTCGTTATTTTAGATATATTAATTACCGACAGTTACACCACCATATAGATTTTGGAAAAGAATTATAATTATCCGTTCCTGCAGGGAGGCGGGGAAATGGGAGAACTTACACGCAGTTTCGACTGGGCCTCTACACCTGTGGGTCCTGTTTCCCAATGGCCTGTAAGCCTCAGGAATACTGTGGGTATGATACTCTCTTCCAAATTCCCCATGTTCCTTTTCTGGGGCAGCGAGCATATACAGTTCTATAACGATGCCTACCGCCCGAGCCTTGGCGATAACGGCAAACATCCGCATGCCCTGGGGCAGAGAGGGATTGAATGCTGGCCCGAAATATGGGACACTATTTTCCCGCTGATACAAAATGTACGCGAAAACGGCATTAGCGCCTGGCATGAGGACCTCCTGCTACCCATACACCGTAATGGGCGTATGGAGGATGTTTACTGGACCTTCAGCTACAGTGCCGTGATGGACGACACAGGAAATATTGAGGGCGTATTGGTAATCTGTACCGAAACTACCGACAAGATCATTAACATCCGCCATTTAGAAGAAAGTAAAGACCAGCTCGAATTTGCCATTGATGCTACCGAGCTGGGTACCTGGGACCTGAACCCGGCTACGGGAAAATTTACAGGAAATAAAAGGCTGAAAGAATGGTTCGGGCTAAAGCCTCATGACGAAATACCTTTGGAGTCGGCCACCAATATAATTGCCGAAAAAGACCGCGAACGGGTGGTCGCCGCTATTCAACGGGCTCTTGAGCATGATTCGGGTGGAAAATATAATATTGAATATACCATAGTAAATCCAAAAACGAAAGCCGAGCGCCTGGTAAAAGCAAAAGGGCGTGCGTGGTTTAACGAAGACGATGTTGCCTACCGCTTTAACGGGACATTACAGGACATCAGCGAAAACCGCCGCGCACAGGAAGAAGTAGCGGAAGCCCACCAGCTGGCCGATATTGCCATAAAAAGCGCCGGTATGGGGCTGTTCAGGGTAGACCTCATTACAGGCGAGATTAACTACTCCCCTATGTTTGCCTATATTCTTACAGGCGACATCAATAAGCACGTGATATCACGAAAGGATTTCATTAAATATATTCATCCTGACGATCTTGCCGACAGGGCAAAAGCCCTTGAAGAAGGTAAAAGAAACAATGAGTTTTACTATTCACCACGTGTAATATGGGATGACGGCTCCGTACACCGGATGGTTGTAACCGGAGCCAATACTTTTGATGCCGATGGCAATCTGGTTTCTTTTTCGGGTACGGTAAGCGATGTTTCGGTTCTTGAAAACCAGCGTATAGCCCTCGAAAAAGCAGAAAACCTTAGGCGTGACAGCGACGCAATGTTCCGTCATGTGACCAATAGTTCGCCGGTTGGCCTTTGGCTTTCGGATACAAACGGCAAGATGACTTATGTGAATAAGATACTTTCTGAATGGACGGGCTTTTCGTTCCCTGAGTTGCTGGACGATGGCTGGATAAGCGCCATTATCGAGGAAGACAGGAAACGCGTAGCCGCAACATTCGAAGAAGCCGTTGGACAGCAAATACATTACGATATACTTTTCAGGCTGCAGAAAGTAAGTGGAAACGTTGCCTGGTGCCGTGCCGCGGGTGACCCTTATTATAATGAAGACGGAAGCTATGCAGGGTATGCAGGGTATTGCATGGATATTGATGAAATCATTGAAGGCAGGAAGGCGCTTACGCAAAGTGAAGAACGCTTCAGGGCAATGATCGAGCAGGCGCCTGTAGCTACCTGCTTATTCACCGGGCCTGATATGAGGATCGAGGTAGCTAATCAGATCATGATAGATTACTGGGGCAAAGACAGATCTGTGATGGGCAAACCGCTGGCAGAAGCTTTACCTGAACTTAAAGGGCAGCCGTTCCTGGATATCCTCGACCGAATTTATGCTACGGGGATAACGCACTCTGAAATTGAAGCCTTTGCCCAATTGGAGGTGAATGGCGTTTTAACCGATTATTATTTTGATTACACCTACAAACCATTGTTCGATGCCAACGGTAAAGTATATGGCATTATGGATATGGCTGTAGATGTTACCGACCGTGTAATTACCCAGCAAAAAATAGATGAAAGCCGCAAACAGCTGCTCGACTCATTTGAAGAATCGCCTGTAGGAATCGCCATCATTGATAAAGAAGGGCTTACCTTTAGCATGGCAAATACTTTTTATGGCGAGCTTGTGGGCAGGAAACCGAATGAGATAATCGGGAAGCCCTTACTTGATGCATTGCCAGAAATAAAAGGCCAGGGCTTTGACTTGCTGCTTGAAAATGTCATGGCTACGGGGGTGGCATATATCGCTAAAGAAGTATCGGTTGAACTGGTGCGCAATAATATACTGGAAACCATTTATGTAGACCTTGCCTATCAGCCAATGCATACCAGCGATAAAAAGGTGAACCGTATTCTTGTCGTCGCCACGGATGTGACCCAGCAGATACGGGCAAGAAAGAAAATAGAGAATGCCGAAGCTGCGCTAAGAGGCGCAATCGAACTGGCTGAACTGGCTACCTGGAGATACAACATCAAAGAAAACACCTTCAGCTATTCCCAGAGGTTTATGGACTGGCTTGGATTCTCTGAAGATACTAAAGGTATTGACGAAGCCTATAACCCGCTACCTGAAGACTATGTAGAGATGGTAGACCATAGGATAAAGGCGGCTATAGCACCGGGTTCATCCGGGCTTTACGAAAATGAGCATCCTATTATTAACCGCCAGACAGGCCAGGTGCGGATTATCCATGCACAGGCACAGGTTTCGTATGATACGGAAGGCAATCCGAGGTACCTGAGCGGCAGCGCGCAGGATGTTACTAAAGAGCGCAAGCTACAGCAGCAGCTTGAGTTTGAAGTAAAAGAGCGTACCGAAGAACTGCGGGCCGCGAATGCCGAACTGGCAGATGCCAATAACGCACTGCAGCAGAATAATGAGGAGCTTAACCAGTTTGCCTACATCGCTTCGCACGATTTGCAGGAGCCTGTGCGAAAAATCAGTATTTTCTCCAAAATGTTGGAAGAAAGCCTGGGGCAGATTGAAGAACGCCCGAAAAATTACCTTACAAAAATCAACAACTCTGCAGACAGGATGAGCAATCTCATTCGCGATATACTGAGCTACTCGCAGTTGTCTAAGGATAACGACCTTTTTGCTTTTGTTAATTTAGAGGATATTGCGCGCGACACCATTACCGACTTTGAACTGACCATAGCACAAACTTCCGCTACTATAAATTGTGACGGCCTCCCCGTTATTGAAGCGATCCCCTTACAGATGTCGCAGCTTTTCGGGAACCTTATATCCAACTCGCTCAAATATGTGCGGCCCGGTGTGGCGCCGGTTATCAGTGTAGCTGCAACATTATTGCCTCCCGGCGAAGCCCGTTTTACCCACAGCGACGATAATGCAGGGTATTACAGGATTGAGTTCAGGGATAATGGCATCGGATTTGAACAGGAATATGCCGAAAGGATATTCCATATCTTCCAGAGGCTGCACGGCAAAAGCGAATATACAGGCACCGGCATAGGGCTGGCCATCTGCAAAAAGATCGTACAGAACCACCACGGCCATATAGAGGCAGCCCCGGCTGAGGGAGGCGGCGCGCTGTTTACGGTTTACCTGCCGGAAAAGCAGCATGTGAGGCTCTAGTCTATAATAAAGACCCCAAAGGTTTTGAAAACCTTTGGGGTCTTATCGTAAAATCGTAATCACATTTTTATTATCAGACCTACAAAGTTTTCAAAATCTTGCGGGTCGGAGCGCACAGTAACCACCTGAGTGAAGCTTGCGTGAGGGACAGGAGCGGCATCCCCGCCTTTTTCGGCGGGGATACAGCGGATGGCACGGCCCGAAGGGACACGCCCAAATAAATTAAAAAATATAATCAGTACTTAAAAAGCCCGATTCGTGGTCACGCACTATCTTATTAAGCAACTCTTTATTGGCATCGGTAACTTTTGCAGCCACAAGCGACCTGATGGAGAACGAACGCAGCGCATCGAATACCGATAGTGTACCCTCGGCGCTGTCTTTCCTTCCTGTGAACGGGAAAACATCCGGGCCACGCTGTGCCTGGCAGTTGATATTCACCCTGCTGACAAGGCCTACAAACGGGTCGATAAGGCTGGCGACTTCTGCCGCATCATTGCTAAAGATACTCACCTGCATACCGTGCGATGCATCGACCTGGTATTGTATAGGCTCCTCGATGGATTTGAAACGTACTACCGGCACCACAGGGCCAAACTGCTCTTCATGGTACAGCTTCATACTGTCATCTACAGGATATACAACCGCAGGAAAAACAAAAGAAACATTCATGTAGCCGCCGCCTTCATTCATTACTTTAGCGCCTTTTGCCGCAGCATCTTCTATACATTCTTTAAGGTAAGCAGGTTTGTCTGCTTCGGGCAGCGGGGTTACTTTTACATCCTTATCCCAAGGCAGGCCGGGCTTCAGGGCCGATACAGCTTCACTCAGTTTCTTCACAAATTCATCAGCCACACCTTCCTGCACAAAGATCAGCTTGAGTGCGGTACAGCGTTGCCCATTAAAAGATAAAGACCCTGCAATGCATTCGCTTACTGCTACATCGAGGTCCGCATTATTGGTCACGATAGCAGCATTCTTGGCATCCAGGCTCAATATGGCACGCAGCCTGTTCACTTTCGGGTGTTGTTTTTTCAGTCCGTTAGCCACTTTGCTGGAACCAATAAACGCCAGCACATTGATCTTACCGCTTTCCATTAATGGCGGGATGATTTCCGATCCTTTGCCGTAAAGCGTATTGACAGCGCCTTTAGGGAAAGCTTCCTTAAAGGCTTCAAGCAAAGGATAGTGGGCCAGGATACCGTGCTTCGGCAACTTGAACAATATGGTGTTGCCCATTATGAGGGCCGGTATCAGCGTGGTAAATATCTCATTGAGCGGATAGTTGAAAGGCCCCATACTCAGCACCACGCCAAGCGGCAGGCGGCGGGTTTGGGCAATGGTACCCTCTGCTTCCTGGAAGCGTGAAGATTCACGGTCAAGGTCTTTGAGTGCATCTATAGTAGCATTAATATAATCAACAGTACGGTCGAATTCTTTAGTGGAATCGGCCAGTGATTTGCCTATTTCCCACATCAGCAGCTTAATGATAAGTGAGCGCTGTTTTATCATCAGGTAGACAAAATTCTGCATGCACTCAATGCGCTTTTCAACACTCATGGAAGGCCACTCCCCCATTCCGTTATCATAGGCGGCAAGCGCAGCATCGAGTGCCTGCATGGCTTCTTTCGGAGATGTGTCGGGATAAGTACCTACAAGCTTCCGTTTGAGCCCGTCGGGACCGGGGATGCACACAGGCGACCATACTTCGTTTACAGGCCCGTCCCAATGAACTATTTCGCCATTGAGCAGGTATTCTTTCTGGTGTAATTCGGGCAGTTGGAATTCTTCGGGGATTTGGTTTTCGGCAACAAAAATATTTTCAAAACGCGTATTGGTATCCATAATTTATAATGTTTTTTGGAATTATAAATTTAGCGATACCCCCCGTATTATCCTACATGTTTAGATTATTTTATAAAAAAGGTTTTTGGTTTCAATTTCAAGCATAGTATATTTAAGAAAAGGGTAACAGCGGCCACCCTAAAAATCCCAAACTTTTTCCCTAAATTTGCCGCTCAATTTTATGCAACTGAAATGAGTAAAGTAAAAGTAGGATTAGTACAGATGAGCTGTGTTGCCGAAAAGCAGCCCAACCTCGAAAAAGCGATTAGGGAAGTGCGCAATGCCGCCGCAAAGGGTGCGCAGATTGTGTGCCTCCAGGAATTGTTCACCTCGCTGTATTTTTGCGATGTAGAGGATTATGAGAACTTCAAGCTGGCAGAATCTATTCCCGGCCCATCCACCACAGCGCTTAGCGAAGTGGCGAAAGAACTCAATGTAGTGATTATTGCCTCATTGTTCGAGAAACGTGCCGAAGGCCTGTACCATAATACTACCGCGGTTATTGATGCCGATGGAGAGTACCTTGGTAAATACCGCAAGATGCACATCCCGGATGACCCGGCCTTTTACGAGAAATTCTATTTCACTCCTGGCGACCTGGGATACAAAGTGTTCCAGACCAAGTTTGCCAAAATAGGCGTGCTTATCTGCTGGGACCAGTGGTACCCGGAAGCAAGCCGCATCACTGCGCTTATGGGTGCCGAGATCATGTTCTACCCTACTGCTATAGGGTGGGCCACCTCGCAGGATGAAGAGACTAATAAAGAGCAATACGATGCATGGCAAACCATTCAGCGCTCGCATGCCGTGGCCAATGGCGTACACGTTGTGAGCGTGAACCGTGTAGGCTTTGAGCAGGATGGCGCTATGAAATTCTGGGGTGGCAGCTTTGTTGCCAATCCGCATGGCAAGCTTATGTACCTTGCTTCTCATGATAACGAAGAAACTACGGTTGTAGAATTAGACACTCAGGCCACCGATCATTACCGCACGCACTGGCCTTTCCTTCGTGACAGGAGGATCGACAGCTACCAGCCGATAACAAAACGTTATATTGACGGGGATTAAAAAGTCTCAGGTTTAAAGTTTCAGGTTTCAGGTTGCCACTCAAACTCAATAAATCATAATGGATATCCATTCAGACAATACACCTAAAAAGTTAGGCTTTTCCTTCCCTGCAGAGTTTTCCGAACAACGCGCCATGTGGCTTTCGTGGCCGCATAAGGAAGCGTCATGGCCGGGAAAATTACATACGATATACAAACCATACTGCGAATTTATTTTGCAGGTTTCGCGCCACCAGACGGTATGCATCAATGTGGCCGATGAAGAAATGAAGCGCTTTGCACTTTCTGAGCTGGAGCGTTTCCTGCCATTGGTACCGGAAGGCCGTTTGGGTGAGGTAAGCTTTTACTTCCACCCTACCAATGATGCTTGGTGCCGCGACCACGGGCCGGCTTTCGTGGTAAATAAAGAAACCGGCGAAAAAGCCATTGTCGACTGGGGCTATAATGCATGGGGCGACAAGTACCCTCCCTACGATCTTGACGATGTGATTCCGACAAAAATAGGCCAAGCGCTTAACCATAAAGTTTTCCATCCGGGTATCGTGATGGAAGGTGGCAGCGTGGAGTTTAACGGTAAAGGCACACTGCTTACTACCACAGCATGCTTATTAAATGAGAACCGCAATCCGCACCTTTCTAAGGAACAGATCGAGGAATACCTTAAAGAATATTATGGCGTTGAGCATATATTATGGCTCGGCGATGGCATTGTGGGTGATGACACCGATGGCCATATTGATGATATTACCCGCTTTGTCAACGAAGATACTGTGGTGACGGTTGTAGAGGAAGATGAAAACGACGAAAATTACCACCTCCTTCAGGAAAACCTGGAATTATTAAAAACGATGAAGCTACAGGATGGCAGCCCATTAAATATAATAGAGTTGCCCATGGCTAAAGCAGTGGTTTACGAAGACCAAAGGCTTCCGGCGTCCTACGCTAATTTTTACATTGCCAACAAGAGCGTGATCGTCCCGGTCTTCAATGATGAAGTGAATGACGCAAAAGCGCTAGATATACTGAGAAAATGTTTTCCTGACAGAGAGGTCATCGGTATAGATTCCACCGACCTGATATGGGGACTGGGTAGCTTTCACTGCCTCAGCCAGCAGGAGCCTCTTTAGGATTTCAGATTTCAGAAGGTAGATTTCAGACTGAGCTACACTCATATCCTAAATACACGTTAGCATTATACTGCAAAAGTGTAGCTCAATCTGAAATCTGAAATCAAAAATCTGAAATACTAATTAGCAACTATCTCTATCTCTACCCTTCTGTTAGCCGTCTTCTCTTCCTCGCTCTTTTCAGGCAATGGGTACACCGGCCGGCTGCTGCCGAAGCTTTGGTAGGAAAGCCTCATCCTGTCGATACCGTTGTTCTTTAAAAATGCATATACGGCCAACGCCCTCTTTTGCGATATTTGGTTTGTCTCAATTTTCTGGCAGCAGATATGACCCTGAATATCGATCCTTAGGTTGGGATTGTTCTTCATAATGGTGAGCAATTCGTACAGCACTGGCCTTGATTCAGGCAGCACGATGTCGGAATTATCGTAAAAATATAGTTTCGGTACTACTATTTTATCGCCTTTAACTGCTTCGTTCATCTTTTTTGTGAGTTCTGTCACGACAGGCTCCGGTTTTTTCACAACCACGATTGGCTTTTGCCTGAAGTATAAAACCACTTTCCTGTCCATCGCCCTGTCGGCAGCGAATGATTCGCTTTCGCCAAAACCTTTTTCCTCGGTATTAGCTACATCAAGGCCGCCTTCTTTGAGCTTTTCATAAACATGCATTGCCCTGCGTTCCGAAAGGTTCTGATTATACAACGCATTCCCAATGCTGTCGGCATATCCATATATCTTCTGTATCTCGATGTCTTTGTGCGTATTTATCCATGCTGAAAGGCTTACGGCAGAAGGGTTGTTCGCTTCATCTATATCAAAATCGAAATAAACGGTAAATTTCTCCTGGGCAGTGGCAAATAGTGTAAGGCATAGTGCCAATAGTAAGAATAGGCGCTTCATCTGTTTGGTGTTGGTTATAATAATAACGAATGTAGGGATATTTTATTTTGAGCAGGTATCTAAGCGCTTCTTTGCCATCGTCCGTCCCGTTGTCCGCTATATTTGCTCCGTTCCCTGCCTTTGCCGGCAGGCAGGCTCCGCAGGATGCCGCTCCCACCGGGGCTAAGGGGCAAGGCCATTTTTTGTCAGTGATGTCCTCCCGTAGAGACGCAGTGACTGCGTCTCGCGTGCTTATTGGCGTTTCTTTACGTTAGACGCATTCAATGCGTCTCTACATTACGGTGCCATTTATGATCTGTGGAATTATTGTATAAAAAAACCTGCCATTTTCACGGCAGGCCTCACTCAAAAAAATCTTTTATGAAATATTATCGTGTGAATAATAATTCCCTGTATTTAGCCAGTGTCCAAATTTCATCGTCAACAAGGAGCTCCAGCTTATCGCAATGCTCCCTGATCACATCGAAGTATGGCTTTACGGTATCGCAGTAAGCGTGTGCCATTTCTTCAGCGCTGCCCAGGTTATTAGCATTTTTGCGGGCTTCGGTCATTTCCTCCACCTTAGAGTTGATGCCGGCGATGTGTCCCGATATCTCTTTGATAAGCGCTATCTGTTCCTTAGCTACATTTTCAAAATCTTTACCAAATATCTCCTTAAGGCCTTTTACGTTCTCAATAAGGATGTTTTGGTAGCGGATAGCTGTAGGGATCACGTGATTGCGCGCGATATCGCCCAATACCCTGCCTTCAATCTGAATCTTTTTAGTGTACTCTTCAAGCTCTATCTCATAACGGGCTTCTGCCTCAACATGGTTCATTACGTTCATTTCCTCGAACAAAGCAAGCGACTGTGCTGATACTTTTGCCTTCAGTGCAGATGGTGTAGTCTTGAAGTTGCTCAGGCCGCGTTTTGCCGCTTCCTGTTCCCATGCTTCGCTATAACCGTCGCCCTCAAAAAGGATAGCTTTGGTTTCCTTGATGTATTCCCTTAACACATTAAATATCGCATCGTCTTTCTTCATGCCTTTGCCATCGATAAGCGCATCCACTTCTTTTTTGAAGTCCTTTAGCTGCTTGGCAACAATGGTATTAACGATGGTCATGGCGTTGGCGCA
Organism: Flavobacterium album; assembly: GCF_003096035.1. NCBI lineage: Bacteria > Pseudomonadati > Bacteroidota > Flavobacteriia > Flavobacteriales > Flavobacteriaceae > Flavobacterium > Flavobacterium album. The sequence goes on from NZ_CP029186.1 coordinate 3,474,916, forward strand.
GTTAGCGCTCGATCCTACTGCCCTGAACTCGAATTTATTTCCGGTGAACGCAAATGGCGAAGTCCTGTTCCTGTCGGTATTATCCAGCAATACATCCGGGATTTTGCCTACTACATTCAGTTTAAGGTCGGTTTTCTCTTCAGGTGAAAGCTTGCCTGACGATACGCCTTCAAGCTCTGCAAGCACTTTGGTAAGCTGCTCTCCGATAAACACCGATATGATTGCCGGCGGTGCTTCGTTGGCACCAAGCCTGTGGTCGTTCGTAGCTGTAGCGATAGAAGCCCTCATCAGCTCCTCATTAGTATATACCGCCTTGATGGTATTGATGAAGAACGTAAGGAACTGCAGGTTGCTCATTGGCGTTTTGCCCGGGCCTAAAAGGTTCACACCGGTATCAGTAGCCAGCGACCAGTTGTTGTGCTTACCCGAACCGTTCACCCCTTTGAAAGGCTTTTCATGGAAAAGCACTTTAAAGTCGTGGCGCTCTGCAACTTTCTGCATCACGTCCATCAATAAAGAGTTATGGTCAACTGCAAGGTTGGTCTCTTCGAATATTGGTGCAAGCTCAAACTGGTTGGGAGCAACCTCGTTGTGGCGCGTCTTTACCGGGATGCCCAAAAGCATACACTCGTTCTCAAGGTCCCTCATATAATTAAGTACACGTGTTGGGATAGAACCGAAATAGTGATCTTCTAACTGCTGCCCTTTTGCGGAAGCATGCCCAAGAAGCGTACGGCCTGTAAGAGTAATATCCGGCCTTGAATTGGCAAGCGCCGAATCCACAAGGAAATATTCCTGTTCCCATCCGAGGGTAGCGGTAACTTTCTTAACGTTCTTGTCGAAATAGCGGCATACATCGGTAGCCGCTTCATCAACGGCAGAAAGCGCCCTTAATAAAGGTGTCTTATAATCGAGTGCTTCCCCGGTGTACGATACGAATACCGTAGGGATACACAATGTAGTACCATATATAAACGCAGGTGATGTTGGGTCCCATGCGGTATAGCCGCGCGCCTCGAAAGTATTCCTGATACCGCCGTTCGGGAAGCTGGATGCATCCGGTTCCTGTTGTACAAGCTGGCTTCCGCCGAATTTCTCTACCGGGTCAGAACCGTCATAAGAAGTTTCAAAGAAGGCATCGTGCTTTTCTGCGGTAGCGCCTGTAAGCGGCTGGAACCAGTGGGTATAGTGGGTAACACCCTTGGCAAGCGCCCATTCTTTCATACCCATTGCAATATAATCGGCAAGTTTACGGTCTATTTTAGTTCCGTGCTGCACTGCGCTTTGCACCGCCTTGTAGGCTTCCGGTGTCAAAAACTGACGCATCGCCTTGTCATTGAACACATTACTTCCAAAAATGATTGATTTTCTGTCGAGCTCTTCTACTTTAACCGGCCTTCTGTTGGCGGTTTGTTGCAGGGCATGAGAACGGAATGTTGACATGAAACTGGGTTTTTAATGTTAGTGATAGATTAAAACTTGCGCAAATGTACAAAAAAATGTTTCAAATTTTAAACACCCCTATTTTTTTAGGGGTTAAATTTTAATTATTTTATCAAACACCTAATGCACCCCTACCAATACCATCACTAACTGCACATACTTTAAATCTATACATCAAACCACATCCGGATTACAGATAATTCAACAATATTCCTACATTCGTTAATAAAAATATAAAATTCCCAAAGCGCTGTTAATTGAGTTAAATATTTACTAACCAAATTGCCTTTTGAGTGATGATGTCATAATTTAGTCGAAGAATTTATCACTAACCATAAACAATACGAAAATGAAAAATAAAAAGATGATCGTGGGCATTGCTGTAGGAGCAGCAATTCTTGCGGGAGCAGCAGTGCTAATTGCACGCAGAAGGTCACAGAGAAACTTTCAGGCACAGGTTGATGAAGCCAAAGAAAACTTTAGCGGAAAGCTTCAGGAGCTTAAGCGCAAAGCACAGAAAGAGTACAGGAATTCATCATCCGAAGTTAAGGATGCAGTAAACGGCGCCAAAGACAGGGCCAATGAATGGGTTAACAAAGCCCGTGCTTAATTAATCAATATCCACTTCCAGATAAATCCCGTTAAGGGATTATATAGAGCCGGTTATGAGATTTTGTAACCGGCTTTTAAACCATGCCAATGAGATTGCACAGAATGAAAATCAACTACTAATACCCTATAATAAGCGCTATGAAAACCAGAAAATCCGCCGGAAAAAAATTCCAGCCCTACAATACACTTATCGAACAGCTGGCAGCCCAGAACTTTACCTACCAAAATGCAGATAGCCTTCCGGAAATACTGGTGCTTACCACTTTCCCGCCAAGGCAATGCGGCATCGCAACCTATTCGCAGGACCTTATCAAAGCTCTTAATGACCATTATGTAGATTCATTCTCCATTAAAGTATGCGCGCTGGAAACTGACAAAGAAAAACATACCTATGAGGATGCTTCCGTAAAATACATCCTTAATACCTCTCAGCCGGAGTCATACGTTGAGCTTGCAAAAGCCATCAATGCCGATGAGAATTTAAAAATAGTGCTCATCCAGCATGAGTTTGGGCTTTTCCATGAAACAGTAAAAGACTTTAATACTTTTGTTGATGCTGTTGAGAAGCCGCTTACCGTTGTATTCCATACGGTGCTGCCTAATCCTAATGAAGAGTTCAAAGCAAATGTGCAGCACATCCTGAATAGGGTTGACTCCCTTATTGTAATGACCAACAACGCGGCCGATATACTGGTGCGCGACTATATAATTGATCGTGACAAAATTGCGGTTATACCGCACGGCACCCACCTTGTAGCCCACACCGACAAGAATGAGCTGAAACGCAAATACGGTTTTGAAGGAAGGAAAGTGCTTTCAACTTTTGGTTTGCTAAGCTCAGGAAAAAGTATTGAGACTACACTTGATGCACTGCCTAATGTGATCAACAAAGCGCCCGAAACGCTATTCCTTATCATTGGGAAAACCCACCCTACGGTAGCTTTGCAGGAAGGTGAGAAATACCGTGATTCACTTATTGAGAAAATAAATGAACTTGGTATTCAGGACAATGTGAAATTCATCAACAAATATGTAGACCTTCCGGAACTGCTGGAGTACCTTCAGCTTACCGATATTTACGTGTTCTCGTCAAAAGACCCGAATCAGGCAGTGAGCGGCACATTTGCTTATGCACTAAGCTGCGGATGCCCTATCATCTCTACCCCTATCCCGCACGCCAAAGAAGTTTTGGCTGGTGATACCGGTATGACGTTCGATTTCGGAAATTCAGAGCAATTGGCGGAAGCGATAAACACTTTGCTGTTCGACGTGCAGCGCAGGAACACCATGGTACTTAACGGCCTTCACAAAATAATCCATACCGCCTGGGAAAACTCGGCAGTAGACCATGCAAAGCTTCTTGAGAGGACAGCCGGTGGCACCATCAGGCTGCAATACAGGAACCCTGAGGTTAACCTACAGCACATCAAGAATATGACCACCGACTTCGGGATGCTGCAATTCAGCAAACTGAACAGGCCCGATATAAATTCAGGCTATACGCTTGACGACAATGCACGTGCGCTCATCGCTATGTGCCAGCATTATAAATCCTACAGGGATGAATCGGTAATGAAATACATCAATATATATGTTAATTTCATCGACTACTGTCAAAGCAAGGACGGCAGCTTCCTGAACTATGTTGATTACAATACCAACTTTACAGAGCAAAACAGGAACGAAAACCTTGAGGACAGTTCCGGCCGTGCCATGTGGGCATTGGGATATGTAGTCTCGCTTGGGAAGATCCTTCCGGAAGCTATAGTGAAAAAAGCAGCCTCGATGTTCGAAAGGTCGCTGTCGCGCACAAAGAATGTATATTCTACAAGGGCAATGGCATTTACAATTAAAGGATTATATTACTATAACCGTTACATCAAAAATGACGACACCCAGATCTATATCAGTCTATTTGCCGACAGGCTGGTGCAAATGTACCGCCACGAGGCCGATAGCGAATGGAAATGGTTCGAGGGCTACCTCACCTATGCCAACAGCGTACTACCTGAAGCGTTACTGTTAAGCTATAGCATAACAGGTAATGAGGTGTACAAAGAGGTTGCAAAAGAGTCATTCGACTTCTTGCTTTCACAAACCTTTGATGAAAATTCGATTCAGGTAATTTCTAACCGCAGTTGGCTCATTAAAGGAGGCGAAAGGGCGACCTGCGGCGAACAGCCTATAGATGTGGCTTATACCATATTGGCACTGCGCAAGTTCCATGACATTTTTAAAGAAGAGGAATACCTCAATAAAATGGAAATGGCATTCAACTGGTTCCTTGGCAACAACCGCCTGCACCAGGTAGTTTACAACCCATGCACAGGAGGCTGTTTTGACGGAATGGAAGAGAAAAACGTAAACCTGAACCAGGGAGCAGAAAGCACCGTGAGCTACCTTATGGCAAGGCTTACAATATCAAAATATTTCGGCAACCCGAATATGAGTTATTTCAGGAGGAAACAAAGGGCAAATAAAGTTGCTGCTTTGCGCCAGCTGGAATTCTAAACCCAAACAATGCAGAAGAAATGAGCCCCGATTTATCGGGGCTTATTTTTTGGCCTCCCCAGCCCTCTCCAAAGGAGAGGGAGCCGCGACGTGCATACTCATACTTTGTCACGAAGTATATAAATCCCTCCATTAACCAAATAAAAAATATTTGTTAGAAGCAATGTACATTCGAGTGAAGCTCAATCTGAAATCTACAATCTGAAATCTGAAATTTTTCAAGTAACTTTGGCAAATAATATATTTCATCAATGAAAAAACTCCTGTTATTATCACTTACCGCATTCGTATTTGCTTCATGCACAAGTACGCGAAACACTATAAAGAATATAGATGATAATGCCAAAATGCCTGCGCTCTCTAAAGAAAAGACGTTTGTAATTACTGAAGTGGGTACAGATAAGAAGTATGGCTATGACCAGGACTATCCTGTAAATCTTGGCTTTATGCATTATACAATGGCAGAGAAAAATGTACAGCGTTATTTCGATGCACTCACAGGTCCTAAAGGCCAAAAGCTGACATATACTAAGGTTGATACCTGCTGCCCGTTTCCGTCAAAGAAAACCGATGTGGGTGCCGGGATGCTGGATATATATGAAGTGACCTGGGAAGGCCTTGCCGAACCGGTACGCATTTATGTAAACGTTTATGAAAAAGGCGCTATCGTTGCCCCTGTGGGATTTGGGATAAAGTAAAGTTTCGGGTTTCGGGTTTTGGGTTTCGGGTTCGGAGTTTGACGCATATCGTATCTGAGTAGCAACCCGGAACCCTCAACTCTGAACCCGAAACTATTTTCGTATCTTTGCAAAAATTTAAAACACAACAATGGACTTAAATAATATTCCACAGATAAAACATACCGATAGCGGCAATTTCTTTCTACTGGCAGGCCCATGTGCCATTGAGGGAGAGGAAATGGCACTTCGCATTGCTGAAAAACTTGTTGAAGTAACCGACCGCCTTGAAATTCCTTACGTTTTTAAAGGCTCGTTTAAAAAGGCGAACCGTTCGCGCATTGACAGCTTTAGCGGCATTGGCGACGAGAAAGCGCTGAAGATACTGGAGAAGGTATCCAAAACTTTTGGTGTTCCAACCGTTACCGATATCCATACCAATGAAGATGCTACAATGGCAGCGGAATATGTGGATGTGCTGCAGATCCCGGCTTTCCTTGTCCGCCAGACCGACCTTGTTGTCGCTGCTGCCAATACCGGAAAAACAGTAAACCTGAAGAAAGGCCAGTTCATGAGCCCGGAGAGTATGAAGCATGCAGTACAGAAAGTGCTGGACTGCAATAACCCTAACGTTATGGCTACCGACCGTGGCACCATGTTCGGGTACCAGGATATGATCGTGGACTACCGCGGCATCCCTACCATGCAGCAATTTGCCACGACTGTGCTTGACGTAACCCACTCGCTGCAACAGCCCAACCAAACTATCGGCGTTACCGGTGGCCGTCCCGATATGATTGAGACCATTGCCAAAGCAGGTATAGCAGTAGGCGTTGACGGTATATTTATCGAAACACACTTCGACCCGGCGAATGCTAAAAGTGATGGCGCCAACATGTTGCACCTGGACTATTTTGAAGGGTTAATGAATAAATTGGTGGCGATCAGGAAAACAGTGAATAATTTTTAATTTTTTATTTTCTATTGATTATTGAATCGTGGAAATAATAGTATAAGGACAGTTTAGGCTGTCCTTTTTTTATTAATAGTATCGTCTAATCTTTTATAATTCTATCATCTAAACCTACAAGGTTTGGAAAACCTTGCAGGTTGGGAAACGCAATATTGGGTTACTATTGTTTTCCTGCAAGGTCTTAAAGACCTTGGAGGTATATTTAAGACAATTCTATTGGCAATATGCAACTCTGCCACTTTGAAACTCTGCTACTTCACCTCCTAAATTTTTTTTCCAAAAACGCATTGCAATTAAAAATTTTATTATTTACTTTGCAACTCAAAGTACTTTATAAATGGAAAATTATTTAAGGGATATACAAGACATAAAAAAGATGATGGACAGGTCGACCCAGTTCCTGTCGCTAAGCGGCCTTGCCGGGGTTATGGCCGGTGTTTATGCGCTTGCTGGGGCCTACGCAGCCAAAAAAGTATATGATCTTAACCATGGCAGGTACATCACGCCGGACAGCAGTTCCTTTAAAGCCATCCTGTGCATTGCAGTAGTTGTGCTGGTACTATCGGTGTTAACGGCGTATATCCTAACCGCTAGGAAAGCCAGGAAGCAGGGAGAGACGGTATGGAATGCTACCTCAAAAAGGCTGGCGGTAAATTTCCTGATCCCTCTTGTTACAGGCGGCGTCTTTGCCCTGATACTTTTGAAAAACGGATATGCAGGGCTTGTAGCCCCGGTAACACTTATCTTTTACGGGCTTGCCTGTATCAATGCCAGCAAATATACCATGAGGCAGGTTCGCTACCTTGGGCTGACAATCATCATTATCGGGTTAATGGCAGCAAATTTTGAGGGGAGCGGCCTGGAATTCTGGTCGATGGGATTCGGAGTATGCCATATACTTTACGGAACGATCATGTACTTTAAATACGACAGAAAACAGCTTTGAAAAGTATATTGGAACATATCGACAAAACTTTGGAGCACCGCATCCGCCTGGGCATTATGAGCATACTTATGGTGAATGAATATGCCGACTTCAGGACACTTAAGGAACTGCTTGGCGTGACTGACGGCAGCCTGTCCGGCCATCTAAAAGCATTGGAAACAGAAAACTATATCACGATCGGAAAGCAATTTACACGCAACAAGCCTATAACACGCTACACGGCTACCAAAGAGGGCCGCGTGGCATTCAGTGCGCATATTGCAGACTTTGAAAAACTGATACGAAAGGAACGCTATTTTTTTATCTACAAACTTTGAAATTCAAAGTACTTTATAAAAACCAAAACCAAATGAAAGCTATTAAACTATTATCATCGAAAACCTTCAGGCAGCAAGGGTTGCTGTTAGTATTCACCGGATTCTGTTTCAGCATATTACTGCTGCGGGCAAAGATCACACACAGCATCTTTTACTTCTTCCTGGTATGGAACCTCTTTCTTGCCTTTACGCCTTTTGCCATTACAACTTTAATGACAAAACGTGTGCAGTTCCTGGAAAGGAAAGCCCTCTTCTACCCTTGTTTCATTTGCTGGCTGCTTCTCCTGCCGAATGCTCCTTATATCATTACCGACTTTATCCATCTTGGACAAAAGCTGACAGTTCCCATGTGGTTCGATGTGTTACTGCTGATATCCTTTGCCATAACCGGTCTGCTCTTCGGAATCACCTCCATGAAAGCCATGCACAAAATGCTAATACTAAAATTCAGCATCCGTACGGCTGAAATTGCAATGGCGGCCATTTGTTTCCTTAGTGGGTTTGGGGTTTATCTTGGGCGTGTGCTCCGGTACAACAGCTGGGATGTGCTGCACAGGCCGTTCGAACTGATTGGGGATATTGTATACAGCCTTGTTGACCATGATAGCTGGCGAACCGCATGGGGTATTACGCTGGGATTTGGCACACTGCTGTACCTGCTCTATTCACTGAGCCGCCAGGCCTCACTCCCTGCCCATCTCCAAAAGAAAGGAGAATTGGAAACCGGAAACTAAAAATCGTAATAACCAGAAAATCTAAATAAAATGAATGCAATGAAATCACTTTTCAAACCTAAAAAAGCTGCCGTAAGCATGGACGAGCTTATCAATTACCCGAAAGACAGCCTGGGTTTTCACTTAGGGTGTTTCCTCTTCAATAACAGCTGTGAATCAGACCCCATACCTGAAAAAGAAGATGTATACCGGACCCTGCTGATCAACGAAGTTTCCAACAAAGAAGAAATTGCTATGTATTACTACCTCTTCGGTAATGGTGACCTAAGCCTGCCGACGCTGTTTGTCATGGCTTCAGGGGCGATGTTTTACCCACATTGCATTAGCTACTTCTACAAAAGGTACCGCGATGGCAGGAATGCGCTCCGTTTCTACGACCTAGACCATTTCAGGATGCTGCACCTGCCACTCCAAAGGATAAAAGACACTTTTTTAATACGATAAGCCATGTACAATACAATTGAAAATAATATGCCGCACCTGGTAAAGCAGCTCTCGGGAATAGCGGTATGGCTATTCGCCATTTCGTTAGGCATTGGTACAGCGGTGCTGCTGATGCAGGCTATGGCTGATAACAGCTACCAATATTACGGGATAGGCTTCGTGTATGTAATCATCGCGACTTTTATAAATACGATAGCCTTTTGCGTGCTGCTGATACACGCCTGGATCTATGCTGAATACAGGAAGATACTGCTCATGAGAGCTGCACTGCTGCTTGCTAACATCCCAATTGCATTAGCCTACATGTATATTGTTTTTGAAATCCTGCCCTGCTATGGAAGATTTTAAGCCCGAAGATATTCCTCTTGACATACTGCGTGCAATACAGATACCAAAACGGGTGTTCCTTACCTCGCTAATCATAGGGACACTTTTACTGATAGCTTTTCTCATCACAAAGGATCCGGGGCTTATCGGCATAGGGATATGCTACGTAGCAATAGCCTTTGTGGCCAACACCGGTACGCTCATCAGTATGATCGTCTATGCTTTGCGCCACAGAAAGCACCTGTCACTTATACTCTGGCATACGCCAATACTGCTATTGAATATTCCCATTGCCTGGATGTATATGATAATTGTAGCTACTGTGGCAAAGTGATGAACGAAGAACACCTATTAATCGCCAAAAGTAATATCTCAACAACCCGGAAGACATTCTGGTGGTCGCTTGGCATTAGCACTGCCCTGGAACTCTCTTTTATGATAACTGATTTGGAAGCATTATTGTTTGTTGGGTTCTTTTACCTGCTGATGGCAATACTATTTAATTTCATAGTATTCCTTAACAACATCATATTCATCTGCCTTCATAAAGAGGCGCGTATACCATTATTACGGCACACCCTATTGCTGCTCCTCAACATCCCGATCGCTTATTTATATCTCTTTATACTTTTTTATTAATCAAATAAACCAATAACTATGGAAATTCGAATCCCTGAACAAAAGCCACAGGAAGACCCTAACAAAAACTTCCTGCATTCCACCACTGCCCGTATCATTATGGTGGGCGTGCTTACACTGGTGCTGCTTATTCCGCTGCAGTATGTAAAGAACCTTATTTTCGAGCGCTCACAATTACAGCGCCATGTAGAGAAAACTGTAAGCGACCAATGGGGCGGCAATGTATATGTTTACGGCCCTGTACTGAAAATACCTTATAAAAACCTGAAAGAGAACGGCGCTACGTCATACGCTTACTTCTTCCCGGAGAAGCTGGACATCAATGCCGATGCACGATCAGAATCCAAAGAGAGAGGTATGTACAAAGCGGCCGTCTTCAATGCAGGGATAAAGTTCCGGGGAACCTACACTACTCCCAACTTCAGCAGATCCGGGATTGCCCCCGAAAATATAGACTGGGAAAGAGCCACAATACAGCTGCATACCGGAAACCTCAAGGGCATCAAGGGTGCGGTCGCTATCAACTTCAACGGCAAGCGGTATAATTTTGAGCCTGCGGAGAAAGAAAATGTCAACGACTCTACAGTTGCCTTGGAAACCAGGCCTTTTAATATAGTCGAAGCTTTGTCCGGCGGCGAAGTGCCCTTCAGCCTCGATGTTTCTTATAACGGCAGCAAGAGCCTGGCTATAGTGCCTATCGGTAAACTTACCGAGACGAAAATGACATCTAACTGGAAGACCCCACGGTTTGGCGGCAATTTTTCCCCTGAAAAAGAAAATATTTCCAACAGCGGCTTCACGGCCAACTGGAAAATATCACACCTGAACAGGCCTTTTGCGCAGCAGCATTTCGGCAGCCTGCCCGACCTGAAAGCGTATAGTTTTGATGTGAATTTCCTTATTCCTGTAAATGAGTACCAGCAAAATGAACGTGCTGCTAAATATGGGTTTCTGGTAATAGGCCTTACATTCCTTATCTTTTTCCTGATACAGGGACTGAGTAAGATCAGCATCCATATTTTCCAGTATATCATGATAGGGCTGGCGCTCATTATGTTCTATACCCTGCTTATCTCGATCACGGAGCATAGCAGTTTCCGGTTTGCGTATATTGTTGCGGGCCTCGCGGTCATCGTAATGATCTCACTCTATTCAATATCCATACTTAAAGACCGTAAGTTCCCCATGTTTATCGCCGCAGCGCTTACCGCACTTTATACTTTTATTTATATAATTATCCAGCTGGAAGATTACGCCTTGCTTGCAGGCAGTATAGGGCTGTTCCTGATACTGGGCGCAGTAATGTATTTTTCCCGCCGCATCGACTGGAATAAATAGCATTTAGTTTTAGTTTTTTGGTTACCCGCGGGTGCTTTTGGGCATTCGCGGGTTTTGTTTTAAACTGAATAGTTTTGGGAAAAGAAAAAGCTCCGAAGTTACCCGGAGCTTTTTTATGAATTTGAACTCAATTATATTACTTGATAAATTCGATCTTTTGTGCCTCTTCGAGGTTAACACTGTCGAAAAACCCTTGCTCGTTCATCCATTCATCACTAAACACTTTGCTCATGTAACGTGATCCGTGGTCAGGGAAAATAAGCACTACATTGCTGTTTTCGTCAAATTCGCCTGCTTCGGCATATTGTTTCACGGCCTGTAGGGTCGCTCCGCTGGTGTAGCCTACAAAAAGCCCTTCGGTCTTTGCAATGCTCCTGGCAGCATGGGCGCTGTCTTCATCGGAAACTTTTATGAATTTGTCGATAACATCAAAATCGGTAGCAGTAGGGATCAGGTTCTTGCCAAGGCCTTCTATACGGTAAGGATAGATCTCTTCGCTGTCGAACTCTTTTGTTTCGTGGTATTTTTTAAGGACAGAGCCGTAAGCGTCTACTCCCAATATTCTTATGGCTGGATTTTTTTCTTTAAGGAAACGGGCCGCCCCCGATATTGTACCGCCAGTACCGCTGCACGCAATAAGGTGGGTAATCTTTCCGCCGCTTTGTTCCCAAATTTCCGGGCCGGTAGTTTTATAATGTGCGTCTACATTCAGGTCGTTAAAATACTGGTTGATGTAAACGGAACCTTTAATCTCTTCATGCAGCCTTTGGGCAACACTATAATATGAGCGTGGGTCATCGGCAGAAACATTTGCAGGGCAAACATACACTTTGGCCCCCATGGCACGCAGCATATCAATCTTATCTTTTGATGATTTTGAGCTAACCGCAAGTACACAGTCATAACCCTTAATAATGCTTACCATTGCCAGACTAAAGCCTGTATTGCCCGAAGTGGTTTCGATGATCGTATCGCCCGGCTTCAGGATGCCTTTTTTCTCGGCTTCTTCAATGATGTATAATGCAATCCTGTCTTTTGTGGAATGGCCCGGATTAAAGGCTTCTACTTTTGCGTAAAAATTTCCTTTTAATCCTTCAGTAACTTTATTGAGCTTAATAAGGGGCGTATTCCCGATTAATTCCAATACATTATTATAGGCTGTTATTCTTTCTTTCATAAAAAATGAGTTAGTAAGGTAAAACTGGTACAAAGTTTACTGACCTCAAAACCTTGCAAATCTAACAAAAAAAATTTAATTACTTTTTAATTCCTTCCAAATCTAATAAAAAACTGTATTCTTTGGCTACCTCCTTAAGGGCTTCAAAACGCCCTGAAGCCCCGCCATGGCCCGCTTCCATATTGGTATCCAGATACAAAAGGTTATTATCGGTTTTGGTAACCCTTAGTTTTGCTACCCATTTGGCAGGCTCCCAATACTGCACCTGCGAATCGTGAAGGCCCGTTGTAACAAGCATATTCGGGTAATTTTGGGCAGTAACGTTGTCATAAGGCGAGTACGATTTCATATAATCGTAGTATTTTTTATCATTCGGGTTCCCCCACTCGTCATATTCGCCTGTAGTAAGTGGTATGGAATCGTCGAGCATAGTCGTGATCACATCCACAAAAGCCACCTGCGCGATAACACCGTTATACAACTGTGGCGCCATGTTTACGATAGCGCCCATAAGCAATCCGCCTGCAGAGCCTCCTTCGGCATACAGGTGTTTTGGTGATGTGTATTTCTGGGCAATCACATATTCAGAGCAGTCGATAAAATCGGTAAATGTATTTTTCTTTTTGAGGAGCTTCCCGCTCTCATACCATTCGCGGCCCAGGTCTTCCCCACCCCTTATGTGGGCGATGGCAAAGATAAAGCCCCTGTCAAGCAGGCTTAGTCGGATAGAAGAGAAATACGGGTCCATAGAGTAGCCATACGAGCCGTAAGCATATAAAAGAAACGGATTGTTGCCGTTCTTTGTGATGCCTTTGCGGTATACCATCGAGATCGGTATTTTGGTTCCGTCTTTGGCGGTAGCCCAAACCCTTTCTTCGACATAATTGTTTTTATCGAATTTGCCGCCAAGGACTTCCTGCTCTTTCAGCACGGTCTTTTCTTTGGTCTTCATATTGAAGTCGATAACCGAAGAAGGCGTGGCAAGCGACTGGTAGCTGTAGCGGAGGATGTCGGTATCAAAATCAGGGTTGGTGCTCACCCCTGCCGTGTAAGTTTCTATATCGAATGGCAGGTAGTACTCGCCCTTGCCATCCCACGGGCGTATTCTTATTTTATTGAGGCCGTTAGAGCGCTCTTCGATAACGAGGTAATTCTTAAATATCTCAATATCCTCAAGCAGGACATCTTTGCGGTGTGGTATCAGGTCTTTCCAGTTTTCTTTGGCTGTAGCATTTTCAGGCGTAGTCATCAGCTTAAAGTTGGTCGCCTTATCCTTATTAGTAACAATATACCACTTATCTCCATAATTAGCTATGCTGTATTCCAGGCCGCGTGTCCTGGGCTGGAAGATCTTAAATTCACCATCCGGTGTTTTGGCATCCAGTATCCTGAACTCGGAAGTAAGGGTGCTGTTTGACCCTATAACAAGGTATTTCTTTGATTTCTCTTTGTAAACAAATGTCCCAAAAGTATCGTCTTTCTCATGGTAGACCATCACATCGTCCTTGGCATCGCTGCCCAGTTTGTGCTTGTAGATCTTGTCCGAACGCAGTGTTACCTCATCTTTACGTGTGTAGAAAAGCGTTTTATTATCGCCCGCCCATGTAGAGCCGCCGGTAGTATTCTCGATCTTAACAGGGAGTATTTCGCCGGTAAGCAGGTTTTTTACCTGTATGGTAAACTGCCTCCTTGAAACGGTATCCACACCGAAAGCTGCCCATTGGTTATCCTCGCTTACATTCAGTCCGCCTAACTGGAAATACGAATGCCCTTTAGCCATTTCGTTGCAATCGAACATGATCTCCTCTTTAGCGTCGAGGCTCCCTTTTTTGCGGGCGTAGATAGGGTAATCCTTACCTTTTTCGTAGCGGGTTATATAATAATAGCCGTTGTAAAAATAAGGGACAGAAGAATCGTCCTCTTTTATCGTAGCCTTCATTTCCTCGAAAAGGTCTTTCTGGAAATCCTTCAGGCCGGCCGTCATGGTATTGTAGTAGGTATTCTCTTTTGTAAGGTAGTCAATTACTTCAGGGTTTTCACGCTCGTTGAGCCAGTAGTAATTGTCAATCCGCACATCGCCGTGCTTTTCAAGTTTTTTAGGCTTAACCGCTGCAAGTGGCGGTTTTATGGTTTCGGTCATCTTGGTTTTATTAGTCTGGGCATTCGCCGCAAAAATAACACAAACACAACTTAAAAGTACGTGTTTTTTCATTCTTTTATGAATTAGCATATAACCCTGCAATTTACTACTTTTGTTAAATAATCAACTAATAAAATTCGTAAAAATGTTTGGAGATATCATGGGAATGATGGGCAAACTGAAGGAAACCCAGCAAAAGATTGAAGAGACTAAAAAAAGGCTTGACACCGTGCTTGTTGATGAGCAAAGCAACGACGGGCTTTTGAAGGTAACACTTACTGCGAACAGGCAGATACGATCTATAACGATTGACGATGCACTATTGGAAGACAAAGAGCAACTGGAAGATTATCTTGTCCTGGTTATGAACAAAGCCATAGCAAGCGCAACGGCAATCAATGAAGCGGAACTTGCCGCAGTAGCGAAGGAAGGCATGCCGAATATCCCGGGGCTGTTTTAATTTCAGATTGTAGATTGTAGATTTCAGATTTAGCTTCACTCATAATCACCAGTCGTTATTGTGATAAACGAAGAGGTAGTCTAAATATATTCAAATAATGAGCACGGCGAGGGTCGTGCTTTTTTATTAGATTTGTTTGAAAGGATTCAAAAGCGTAACCAGTAAACATTTATATGGAAAAAGATATTTTAAAAATGTTTTTAAGCTCTCTTTTTATAGTTCTTTTACTTATATCATGCAAGAAAGAGCCTATAAGCGAGGAGAATTATGAAATTGGTAAAGCTATTGAACTAACTAAAAGCAATACAGTTTTTAACGATACGCTTGCAAAGTTCGGGAAAGAGCTGGGTGTTGACTTTATGCTTTGTTACACTTATGTAAAGAATAAACACAGGGTTTTGGGATTTCAGATTCTTCAATCAGATACAGACCACGCCGGGCCTTTACGAATTGACAGGCCTTTTAAAATAGAAACTTTTCAGGGAATAGATATTTTTTTCTGTACAGTAAGTGATGACAATAAAAAATTCCAGCCAGTAATTGACGATAAAACAAAAAGACTTATAGCCAGGGGCTATCTGACAACCAGCGGGAGGATAAGCCTTCACGAATCAAAATCTGTCAGTCTTGTTTATTGCAAAGACGTTGATAATAACTTTAAGATATTGCCCTCTGAATTTTTATATAAAAAAGAAATGGAAGCCCACAATAATGACAAAAATTTCCATGAAGAGGATTATTATCCGGATTGTGATTAATAAACACAAAATTCAGGTTTATAATAATAGCATTAATGTAGGGGAATCGCAAGATGTGTGGCTTCCTATTACTTGATTTTGCTTTGATTTTCAACCCCTTTAAACAATCGCGCTTTTTCATTTTACATCCCACCGCAGGAATTTTCTTTACTTTTCGTCTAATTAGGTAAACCAATAAATTTATACCCATGAAGAAATGTGTTTACCTCCTCAGCAGCATTGTTCCACTGCTGCTTGTTTCATGCCATAAAGACGACGACGAATACCAACCCGTCGACCCTTTTGCAAATACCAAAGCGGCCTTTGGCGACAACATCGATCCTGATAACTTATACAACTATGCCGGCCAAACGGTACCGGGATATATTACAAAGGATAATTCGGGCGCCAATCCTATTACCGATAAAGGCGCGACCTTGGGCAGGGTGCTGTTCTATGATGTTAACCTCTCTTCGGACAATACGGTTTCCTGCGCATCCTGCCACAAGCAGGAGCACGCCTTCAGCGATACAGACGTAGCAAGCACAGGCGTGAACGGGACCACCGCCCGCCATACGATGAGGCTCATCAATACACGGTTTTCAGCCGAAACGCATTTCTTTTGGGACGAAAGGGCAGTATCGCTTGAGCAACAAACAACTATGCCGGTGCGTAACCATGGCGAAATGGGCTTCAGCGGCGAAAATGGCGACCAAAGCTTTGATGACCTTATCGTAAAGCTGGGCAATATCGGCTACTACAAAGAGCTGTTCACCTGGGTCTATGGAACTGAGGAGATCACAGAAGAAAAAATTCAGAAGGCATTAGCACAGTTCGTGCGCAGCATCCAGTCATTCGATTCCAAATATGATGCAGGCCGGGCTGTCGCAGGCAATGACGGGCCGCCATTCGCTAATTTTACGCAGCAGGAAAACCAAGGCAAAGACCTGTTCCTACGTCCACCCGTATTCAACCAAAATGGCCAAAGGATCAACGGCGGCGTAGGCTGTGCGGGCTGCCACCGCATACCGGAATTCGACATTGACCCTGCCGCAAAAAATAACGGGCTTATCGCTACATTGAGAGGTATCGGTACCGACATGGGCAACACGCGCGCGCCTTCCCTGCGTAACCTTGTAAAAGCTGATGGGACACTGAACGGCCCGCTGATGCATACCGGCCAGTTTGCCACGCTTGAAGATGCCATAGCGCATTATAATGTAATTACAGCAGATGGCAATACCAATATCGACCCCCGCCTGATTCCCGGCGGTAACGGGCAAAAGCTGAACATGACCCAACAGGAAGTAAGCGCTCTAGTAGCATTCTTAAAAACACTGGACGGCGCTAATGTCTATACAGATGTGAAGTGGGGCAATCCTTTTAAATAAGTTTCAGATTTGAATAGTAAAAGCACGGCAGGAGTCGTGCTTTTTTGTTATTTGGAACAAGTGTGTTATAACTATTTTTGCTTTGCTCCTTATAGATTGTATTTCTCTCTAAAATTTCTGAAATGAACTTTTAGCTTGTGACTTTTTAAATTGCTTTCTGTATAGTGCAATAAATCTTCCCAAGTTAGGTTAAAGAGATTACCTTTTACCTCGTTTTTAAGAATATTCGATTTAGCAAATTCAGCTTGGGTTTTGATTTTTTTGTTTTTAATGGGATATAAAAAAACCACATATGAATCTTCTGAAATGCATATTAGATTTCTTAATATCTGATAGTTACTACAAAACGTAGCCGGTTGATGATATTTTTCTTCAATAGCACCTAGATTCCCTTTGTAGACTGCATTGAACTTATTGATATGATCATCGTTAAATTTAGCTACTCCAAATTTACTTTCTGTGAACTTTATCTCAAAGAATATTTTTTTTCCTGATTTTGTTTCAATATAAAAATCGAAACTAGTTGCTCGATAATTACCTTTTTCAATATCTGATGTTTTTTCGAAACAGGTTTTATCATAATCTATTTCTTCTTTTTCAAAACCAATAAATTTTAAAATCATATCAAGTTCCTGCTCTTCCATCAACGGAAAAAAGAAGTTCAGGCACATGGCTTGCGATGAGTTTAGATGATGAAAATAAATATGACGCTTTATACAGCTCCTGTTTGTTTCAAGATATTGATTTAAACTATCTCGATAAATTGGTAATAAATTTAATTCTTCATGATTTTTAGGAAGGATATGAAGATAATCTATTTCGCTGTTTCTCCATTTGCCCCCTGCAATATTTGGAAAGAATTTCTCTTTATTGTCTTCAAAATGCTTTCTTATTTCTTTCTGATATGACACAATGTGATTTTTTAAATTTTGATAAAAAAATCCTTGAAAATAATCAATCTAAAACACCATTTTAGATAAAGTCTCAATCACATAATTATGCATTACCTCCTTATAATCAAGGTGCGTCACTATGCGTAATTTATTTTTTCCAAGCGAAGAGATAAAAATGTTTTTTTGTTTCAGCTTTTCCATAAAAGCTTTTTCATCGATCTGCGGCTTTAGCGAGAAAATAAGGATGTTGGTCTCTACAGGTTCTACCTTGTCTATCCACGGCAATTGCTGCAGGAGGTTGCCCAATTGCTTTGCGCGCCTGTGGTCTTCCTCAAGGCGGCCAACGTTATTTTGTAAAGCATACAGGCCTGCCGCAGCAAGATAGCCTGCCTGGCGCATACCTCCGCCAAAAACTTTACGTATTCGCATCGCTTTATGGATATGCTCTTTACTGCCCACAAGCAGCGACCCTACCGGAGCGCCAAGCCCTTTGGAAAGGCATACGCTTATGGTGTCGAACAGCTGACCAAATTGCTTCGGGTGCTGGCGTTTGGCTACCAATGCATTCCACAGCCTGGCGCCGTCGAGGTGGTATTTCAGGTTATTGGCTTTGCACACCTCCCCTATTTCCATAAGGGTTTGCAGGTCATAGCAGGCGCCACCGCCTTTATTGGTGGTATTTTCAATACATACAAGGCTGGTAAGCGGGCTATGGTAAAAGTCGGGCGGATTGATAGCATCGACTACCTGCTGAGCTGTGATCATACCGCGGTTACCATCGATAAGCCTGCTCGAAACGCCACTGTTGAATGCTACCCCGCCGCCTTCGTAGTTGAAAACGTGGGCCCATTTATCGCAGATAAGTTCGTCTCCCGGATTGGTATGCAGCTTGATAGCCGTTTGGTTGGCCATGCTGCCGGAGGGGAAAAATAAGGCAGCTTCCATCCCGAAAAGGCTGGCAACGGTATCTTCGAGCTCATTAACGGTGGGGTCCTGCTTATATACATCGTCACCCACTTTTGCCCTGAACATTTGCTGCAGCATTTCGTGTCCGGGCCGGGTTACCGTATCACTTACTAAATTTATTTCCATATTATTGAAAAGGATGCCTTACTTTTGCTATTACAAAACTACATTAATTTATGACAAATACCGAACAAATTAAAGGTATTATAGAGCGCCTGGGAGCACTGAGGAGGTATCTTTGACATCGACAGGAAGCAAATTGAGATAACCAACGAAGAAGAGAAAACCTTCGCACCCGACTTTTGGAACAACGCCAAAGAGGCCGAACTCATTGTGAAAAATCTCCGTTCCAAGAAAAAATGGGTGGACGATTATGAGAAAGGCAACACCATGGCCGAAGAGCTGCAGGTGATGTACGACTTCTTTAAGGAAGGCGACGTTACCGAAGAGGAGCTTGACGAACAGTACGCCCTTACCATCGCCCATATCGAGAACCTTGAATTCAGGAATATGCTCTCTGACGAGGGCGACAGCCTTAGCGCAGTAGTACAGATAACAGCGGGTGCCGGCGGTACAGAAAGCTGCGACTGGGCTTCGATGCTGATGCGCATGTACATGATGTGGGGCGAGAAAGAAGGCTACAAGATCAGGGAGCTGAATTTCCAGGCCGGCGAGGTTGCGGGGATCAAGACCGTCACCCTTGAATTTGAAGGCGATTATTCCTTTGGTTACCTGAAGGGCGAGAACGGCGTGCACAGGCTCGTGCGTATTTCCCCTTTTGACAGCAATGCCAAGCGCCACACTTCTTTCGCATCGGTATATGTATACCCATTGGCAGATGATACTATTGAGATCGAGATCAGCCCGTCGGATATTTCGTGGGAAACCATGCGTTCCAGCGGTGCGGGAGGCCAGAACGTGAACAAGGTAGAGACGGCAGTGCGATTGCGCCACCACCCTACCGGTATCATTATCGAAAACTCCGAGACCCGCTCACAGCTCGACAATAAGACCAAGGCCATGCAGTTGCTGAAATCGCAGCTTTATGAGATAGAACTCAAAAAGCGTCAGGCGGTACGCGATGAGATTGAAGCCAATAAGATGAAGATCGAATGGGGATCGCAGATACGCAACTATGTAATGCATCCTTACAAGCTTGTTAAAGACGTGCGCACCGGTTACGAAACCAGCAATGCCGAAGGTGTTATGAATGGAGAGATAGACGGTTTCCTGAAGGCTTACCTCATGATGATGGGCCAGAAAACGGAGGATCAACAGTAATATTTGGTTTTAACCTAAATTTAACATCCTGAATTGCAGTTATTCTTAATAAAATAATTGTAATTTAGGATTTTATTTTGGAAAACCAACCCGTAATAGCAGCTACCTGTTCCAGAAGCAAGTATGAATCAACGAACTGATTTTTTTATCCCGCTTAACGACTCTCTCAGGCTTGAAAAGCTGCGCGACTACAATATACTCGATACGTATCCTGAAGATGTTTTTGACACTATAGCGGCAATGGCTTCGCGATTGTTCGACATGACAGGCGCTTTTATCACATTCGTAGATGAAGAACGGGTATTCTTTAAATCCAATCTCAGTAAGCTTGCAGCAACTGAAATTGACCGTAAAGACAGCCTTTGCTCCCTTGCCATTTTGCAGGACGACGTATACCTGCTCAAAGATACGCATGCCTATCCCGAACTGAAAAATAATCCTTACGTAGCTATAGAGGGCGGTATCCGTTTTTATGCCGGCGCCCCGCTCAAGACCCCGGAAGGGTACAACATGGGAACCATCTGCGTTATAGATGACAAGCCACGGGAGGAAATATCTGCAGAGCAGCTGCAAATGCTCACGACGCTTTCAAAAATCATTATTGACAAGCTTGAAAACAGGCTGCGCTACAGGAAATCTATCGAATCGCAGGTAAACCTGATGAACATTACCCTGCATGAAATAAAAAATCCGCTGGCCTCCATCAACCTTGCCACTGATATGCTAAAGAAAGAAGCCTCTGATAAAGGGCGTATGACAGAGGTGATAAAAACCTCGGTAAACCGTATCGAGACAAGGCTTTCCGACCTTTTAAAGCAATCGGAACTGGAGGAAACCGACCTGCTCCTGAAAATCGAGGAAGTAGATATAAACGAGATATTTACACGCCTATTCAACAGCTTCGACCTGCTGGCACGCAGAAAAAAGCAGGTAATAGAACTGAAATACGACCATTCGCTGCCTAAGATCGAAGTGGATAAAGCAAAAATATCTGATGTGCTGCACAACCTGGTGAGCAATGCCATAAAATATTCCTATCCCGACTCAGTCATAAAAATAGCTGCACGGGAAGCAGGATACAACATTCATATAGAAATAAAGGACGAAGGACAAGGACTTAACCGCAACGACGTACAGATGCTGTTTAAGAAGTTTGCGATATTAAGTTCGAAGCCAACAGGGAGGGAAACCTCTTCGGGACTGGGGTTATCCATAGCAAAATCGTTTGTAGAACTGCACAAGGGCACTATCTACGCCATGAGCCCCGGCAAAGACAAGGGCACTACTTTTATTGTATCCCTGCCTATTAAATATATACCCGACCGCGAGCCGGAAATTGAATAGCCGGTTATACTTTAGTGTGTGTTTAGTTATAAGATTTTCCTTAAAATGCGTTGATGCAACATTTATTTGTATTTTCGATAAGGATTTAAAGAACGGATAGATTCCCAGAATTACCAATGCAATACGTTAAGCCTACATCGCTGCTGACAAAAAATGAGTCCCACAGGCTTGAAAAGCTTCGTGACTACCACATACTGGATACCCATTCTGAAGACACCTTCGATAAGATAGCGCTTATGGTAACGCAGGTATTCAGCTGCCCCAGCGCCTTCATCAGTTTTATAGACGAAGACCGTATTTTTATAAAATCCAACTTAAGCCCACTGGCCTTTAACGAGGCAAAGCGCGAGGAAAGCCTTTCTTCGCTGGTTATCCTTCAGGATGATGTAGTCGTATTTAACGATACGCATACTATTCCGCATGTCCGTGAAAATCCGTACGTTTCAGGCGAGAACGGAGTCCGTTTTTTTGCTGCCGTGCCACTGAAAACACCAGAAGGTTACAATGTAGGTACAATCTCTGTGATAGATACGCATCCGCGTGAGGTGACACCGCTACAAATCAACATGCTGAAGATGCTCGCCAAAATTGTAGTTGACAAATTAGAGAACAGGCTGCGCTACCGCAAAACCATCGAGTCGCAGATCGACCTGATGAACATTACGCTTCACGAAATAAAAAACCCACTGGCATCCATAAAGCTCGCTAACGAGATCATTTCGAAGGACGGCACCAAGATCCCCAACATGGCTGAGATGATAAAATCGTCGGTTGGCAGGATAAAGAGCAAGCTTTCCGACCTGCTAAAGCAATCGGAGCTTGAAGAGAACCAGATTGTGCTTTTCATTGAAGAAATAGACTTAAAGGAACTCTTTATGCGTCTTCAGAGTAATTTTGACCTGCTCGCTGCGCGCAAGGGCCAGTCGATTATATTCGACCTGCCCGAGAGTACATCACAGTTTTTTGCTGACAAGGCGAAAATTTCTGATATACTGCACAACCTTCTTAGCAACGCGATAAAATACTCCTACCACGGGGCTGAGATAAAAGTGATTGCTACCGAGATCAACGGCCACATCAGGATAGAAGTTAAGGATAACGGGCAGGGCCTCGATGAAAGTGATATAGAAAGGCTGTTTACCAAATTTGCAAAACTGAGTTCGAAGCCTACAGGGAAAGAAACATCGAACGGATTGGGCCTTTCCATAACCAAATCATTTGTAGAGTTGCACAACGGCACCATCGAAGCTGTCAGCCCCGGGAAAGACCAGGGGACATCGTTTATCGTAACCCTCCCGCTGCGCTACGAAAAGGAGCATTCACTATCTGAATTTAGCAGCTAGACTAATATTTATTCAATTTATATCCTTACCTTATCGCCGGTAAATTTATGGATATGAATAATCAAAAGGCTTTATTGCAGGTACCTTCGCTTTCGAGTGAAAAATCGTTGAAAACCCTTGTAGAAAACCGTACCGTATATTCGCTTGACAATTGCGAGCTCAACCTTTTTGAAACCTACCAGGAATCCAGCCTTGTACCCTTAAAGTTTAACGACCTTGTGGTCACAAGCATGCTAAGGGGCAAAAAAGTGATGCATTTATTTGACGATCCGGGCTTTGATTACCTTCCGGGAGAAACCGTGGTAATACCTTCGAATGTGGAAATGAAGATCGATTTTCCCGAAGCTTCGTTAAAAAACCCGACACAATGCCTAGCCCTCGCCATCGACCATCGGAAAATTGAAGACACCCTTGTATTCCTTAACGAACGCTATCCTAAGGAAGATGAATTATGGAAACTCAACCACAAGAACTATTTCTTTTATAACAATACCGAACTGGCCAATACGATCAATAAGCTTATCCGCGAGTGCATGGGGTATTCCATTACCAAAGATGCGTTAGTAGACCTCGCTTTGCAGGAACTGCTGGTGAGGCTTATCCAGACCCAGACGGCGCAGCGGATAGACAGCGGAACGATTGATAAAAGCAGCATCATCTTTGCCATTACACAATACATCAGAGCTAATATCACCAAAAGCATCAGCCTGAAAGACCTGAGCGACAAGGCCTGTATGAGCACTACATCTTTTTACCGCTATTTTAAACGGGAACTTGGGATGAGCCCTATTGAATATATACTGAATGAAAAGATAAAACAGGCTAAGCAATTGCTCAAAAACCCGGGCATACAGGTTAACGAAGTATGCTTTATGGCCGGGTTTGATGACTGCAATTATTTTATACGCCTTTTCAAAAAATATGAAGGCATTACGCCAAAGCAATACCAGATGCTGTACATAAGCTAACTACAAAATCAATCCTCCAGATAGCGCAGCGGTTCCAGGTTCGCCCGTTCTTTTTCGATAAATAACCGGGATTCTGTAATGAATCTTTTTCCTAATGGTATCTCAAGCGAAAAACTGGCTCCCCTCCCCTCAATCGCATTAAGGGTAAGGTGGGTGTGCTGCCAGTATTCGAACTGGTCGCGGCCCATCCAGAATTCGCAGCCTTCTACAACACCAAGGCATACATCGCTATAACCCAGCCTAAAATCGCCCTTTTGGAAACACATTGGCTGCGAACCGTCACAACAGCCTCCACTTTGGTGGAACATCAGTTCGCCATAGCGTTCCTGCAATTCTTTGATAAGTGCGGTTGCTTCAGGGGTTATATCTATTCGTTTGTGCATTTTTACATTTTTTTAAAATTCCTTCAAGATTGAAAAAACACAGGTGTTCGGAAGAATTTGAATATTTTTATATGTCGTTCCTCCGGAACTCAAAGCCGCACTATATCCGCGATTTCTATAAACATACCACCCCGCTGGGGCTGTGTGGATGAGTCCCGGAAGGACGGAATATTTATAGAAATCAACAGCAGCACGTCCTCCAAAGCTCCGGAGGAGCGGCATGTATCACTCTAAATTTTAAATCCAACTTATACAACCAAGCAACAATCACTTTTAACTCGTTGTTTTTGAACAACATATAGTCTTACATACACTTATGTACAAAAACCTTGCGGGTTGAAAAAAAGCTGCCCGAAGGCAGCCTAACCAAATTTACTATTTATTAAAAGAAGCCCAGCTTTTTCTTGTCGTAAGAAATGAGCATGTTCTTTGTCTGCCTGTAATGTTCCAGCATCATTTTGTGGTTTTCGCGCCCGAAGCCCGACTTTTTATATCCGCCGAATGGTGCATGTGCCGGGTAAGCATGGTAATTGTTTACCCATACCCTGCCTGCTTTAATGGCCCGTGGCACCTGGTACAGTTCATGGGCATCGCGTGTCCACACCCCTGAGCCAAGCCCGTATAGGGTATCATTAGCGATCTCTATAGCTTCCTCTGTAGTTTTAAAAGTGGTAACACACACCACCGGCCCAAAGATCTCTTCCTGGAATATCCTCATTTTATTATGCCCTTTGAATATAGTCGGTTGGATGTAATAACCTTCACCGAGCTCCCCGTCAAGATGGTTCACATCCCCGCCGGTAAGCACTTCGGCGCCTTCTTCTTTTCCTATTTTCAGGTAGGACCTTATCTTTTCAAACTGGTCGTTAGATGCCTGCGCTCCCATTGCAACTGTTTTATCCAGCGGATTACCTGTCCTTATGGCCTTTGTGCGCGCAATTACCCTTTCAATAAACTTATCATAAATATCCTCATGCACGAGCATCCTCGAGGGGCAGGTACATACCTCACCCTGGTTAAGGGCAAACATCACTGCGCCTTCAACTGCTTTATCGAAGAAATCATCATCGGCATCGCCAACAGATTTAAAGAAGATATTCGGCGACTTACCGCCAAGCTCCATGGTAGAAGGAATTATATTTTCGGCAGCATATTGCATGATGAGCCTTCCGGTAGTGGTTTCGCCGGTAAACGACACCTTTGCGATCCTTGGCGATGTAGCCAGCGGCTTCCCTGCTTCGATACCAAAACCATTCACAATATTGATTACGCCCGGCGGGACTACATCCTGCAAAAGTTCCATAAGGATAATAATAGATACAGGAGTCTGCTCTGCGGCCTTTACAACCGTACAGTTACCTGCTGCAATGGCGGGCGCTATTTTCCAGGTTGCCATAAGCAATGGGAAATTCCACGGAATTATCTGGCCTACCACGCCCAAAGGTTCGTGCAGTACGATGCTGACAGTGTTTTCGTCATGCTCTGCTATTGCGCCTTCCTCTGCCCTTATTACGCCTGCAAAATAGCGGAAGTGGTCAATGCACAGCGGCAGGTCGGCAGCCATTGTTTCACGAATGGCTTTACCATTATCAATAGTCTCTACGGTTGCCAGGTATTCAAGGTTGGCTTCCATTACGTCGGCTATCTTATTCAGCACATTGCTGCGGTAGGCCGGTGACGATTTGCCCCATGTTTTAAAAGCTTCGTGTGCGGCATCAAGAGCAAGGTCGATATCCTCTTTAGTAGAGCGCGCTGCTTTGGCAAATACTTTTCCGTCAATGGGCGATACATTGTCAAAATATTCGCCTTTAACAGGAGGAACAAATTTTCCACCGATAAAATTATCATACTTTTCCTTAAAATCAGGCCTTTGTACTATACTCATAATTATAATAGTTATTTTGTTGTTGTCCAAAAGTAACCTACTATAACGTTTTAGGATAGCATAAATCATTCAATCGATAGCACATATCATTCAATCTGCTGAAAATGAAAAAAGCCCGCATTTGAATGCAGGCTTGATAAAGTTTTCTGTATGATTTTATAAGAACAGGCTTAAAATGTAGTATACTATCGCCGCCAGCACTGCAGAAACCGGTATAGTTAGTATCCATGCCCATACAAGGCTTACGGTAACACCCCAGCGCACAGCCGAAACACGTTTGGTAAGGCCTACACCTATAATCGAACCTGTAATGGTATGTGTGGTACTCACCGGGATCTTAAGGTGCTCTGTGAAGTATAGCGTAAGCGCACCGGCAGTTTCTGCGGCAACACCTTCAAACGAGGTTACCTTTGTTATCTTGGAACCCATTGTTTTTACAATTTTCCAACCACCGCTCAAAGTACCCGCTGCGATCGCAGAGTAACAGGCCAACGGTATCCAGGCAGGCATTTTACCTTCCACGTTGTCTTTAGGCAGCACAACATCCAGCCATTCCGGCATGCTTTCCTGCGATGCACCGCTTGTGTGGATATATACAGCAACTGCCGCAGCTATGATACCCATAACTTTTTGTGAGTCGTTACCACCATGGCCAAGGCTAAACGATGCCGAAGAAAGCAGCTGCATCCTTTTTAGCCATGATTCGGCTTTGCTGTGGGTAAGCCTGCTGAAGAACAGGCAGAATGTGCTTATCGTGAGTATGATGAATGCTACCAACAGCCATTTTATATTGTGAGGCTCGAAAGCAACACTCCAAAAATGCGATTCGAAACGCGGCTTTTTGATCTCATCATAGCCCTGCATCATAAAATATACAAACACAATAGTAGCTACCATTAACAAAGCCGTAAATATCTTCGGATAAATGGTATCTTTTCGTGACGAGTTAAGCAGCCAGATAGAAATAAGGTACGATACCAAGGCACCCAGCAGCGGCGCCAAAACGATAAACGCAATAATGATGAGTACCCCTGAAGGCATCCCGCCATCTTTTCCCGGTGTGTACCAGGCCACTACGTTAAAGCCAGCGTGGGCAATAGCAGCGCCCGCAAAGCCACCGATAAGGGTGTGTGACGAACTTGAAGGTATCCCAAGCCACCAGGTAAGGAGGTTCCAGCAGATTGCCGCAATGACACCGGCAAGGATAACCACGAGGTTAATGTCCATGGTGTGGGCGGTTTTGGCTACCGTATCGGCAACACCAAAGCCGAATACCCAATAGGCAAGGAAATTAAAAAAGGCCGCCCAGACTACCGCCTGGAAAGGCGTGAGCACTTTGGTAGCCACAATGGTAGCGATAGCATTCGCGGCATCATGGAAACCGTTGATGTAGTCAAAGATCAGCGCTAATACAATAATTATTATAAGGAGCGTCATAGATTAGGTTGCTATGGTTGGTTAAGAGTGCTTTACGGAGATAGACTCCAGCACATTCGCTACTCCTTTGCATTTATCGGAAGCCGATTCCAGCGCCGACAGCACCTCTTTGTATTTGATGATATTTTTGGCATCAGTCTCGTTTTCAAAGATATCGGCTACAGCCTTATCAAAAACGTTATCCGATTTGTTCTCAAGCTTGTTGATCCTTTTGCACACATCGGCTATGCCTTTAAGGTTCTTCATGTCTTTCAGTTCCGCTACACCTGCATGGATCAGCTGGCAGCTTTCCAGGGTTATCTCGGTCATTTTCCTGATTGACTTCGTGATCTTCTCAACCTGATACAGCCTCATCCTGCTGGCTGCACCATAAAGGTAATCTGCAACATCGTCAATAGCTGAAATAAGCGCGTGGATGTCTTCCCTGTCAAAAGGCGTTATGAAGTTCCTGCTCAGCTCAAGGTTGGTTTTGTGTGCTATTTCTTCAATTATAGCTTCCAATTCTTCAATTTTCCTGAAATAGGCTTCCCTTTGTTCCTTTGGGGCGTTTACTGCTTCGTGAAGCGTTTCGGACAATACTACAAGGTTTTGTGTTGCCTGCTCGAAAAGCGGGAAAAATTTCTTGTCTTTTGGTACAAGGAATTGGAAAATACTGTTTATAGACATTTACAATAAATTTTATGCTGCAAATGTATTTTAACAATGTTAAGAAATCGTTAAGCCAGTATGAACTTGGAGTTATTAAAACGAGTTATATAGTAAACCTATACAAAATAACAGATCCGCAATATTTTCGTATTCTATCAAACGTTTTCGTATTTTAGCGGCTGAAAATTACTTTTCCGCAACAAATATATAATATATCATGGATATCAACTTCAATAAAAACGAAGACCACAATAAACTATTACTCTCAGACCTGAAGCAAAAACTGGCAAAAGTAAAGCTTGGAGGCGGCGAAAAACGCATCGAAAAGCTGCATGCCGAAGGCAAAATGACTGCACGGGAACGCATTGAATATCTGTTGGACAAGGATAGCAAAAGCATAGAGATAGGCGCTTTTACCGGTGACGGCATGTATGCAGAGCACGGAGGGTGCCCAAGCGGCGGCGTAGTAGTGAAAATAGGCTACGTAAGCGGAAAGCAGTGCATTGTTGTTGCCAATGATGCTACCGTAAAAGCCGGTGCGTGGTTCCCTATAACCGGGAAGAAAAACCTTCGCGCACAGGAAATAGCCATGGAAAACCGCCTGCCTATCATTTACCTTGTAGATAGTGCCGGGGTATACCTGCCAATGCAGGATGAGATATTCCCGGATAAAGAGCATTTTGGGCGTATCTTCCGTAACAATGCCATTATGAGCAGCATGGGCATCACCCAGATCGCAGCCGTAATGGGCAGCTGTGTTGCCGGTGGGGCGTACCTTCCTATCATGAGCGACGAGGCACTTATTGTAGACAAAACCGGAAGCATTTTTCTTGCAGGAAGCTACCTCGTAAAGGCTGCTATTGGCGAAACTATAGATAATGAGACACTGGGCGGTGCTACTACGCACTGCGAAATATCAGGCGTGACGGATTTTAAGGCGAAAGACGACAAGGATGCGCTGGACAGGATCAAAAGCATTGTAGGCAAAATAGGCGATTATGACAAGGCCGGATACAACCGCATAAAAGCCGAAAAGCCTGCCCTGCCCGAGAAAGATATTTACGGTATCCTGCCAAAACTGCGCACCGAGCAATACGACATGATGGAAATCATTAACCGCCTGGTGGATAACAGCGAATTTGACGAATACAAAGCAGGCTACGGCCAAACGATAATAACCGGATATGCCCGCATCGACGGCTGGGCTGTGGGCATTGTAGCTAACCAGCGCAAAGTGGTGAAGTCTAAAAAAGGTGAAATGCAGTTTGGTGGCGTAATTTATTCGGACAGTGCCGATAAGGCAACCCGTTTTATAGCGAACTGCAACCAGAAGAAAATACCATTAGTGTTCCTTCAGGACGTTACCGGTTTTATGGTAGGCTCCAAATCTGAACACGGAGGTATTATTAAGGACGGCGCTAAAATGGTAAACGCGGTAAGTAACTCGGTAGTGCCTAAATTCACTGTAGTAGTAGGAAACTCCTATGGTGCGGGCAACTACGCCATGTGCGGGAAAGCTTATGACCCAAGGCTGATATTCGCCTGGCCAAGCGCCGAGCTTGCGGTAATGGGCGGTACCCAGGCGGCAAAAGTGTTGATGCAGATAGAAGCCTCATCATTAAAAGCAAGGGGAGAAACCATAACTCCTGAAAAAGAAGCCGAAATGTTCGATAAGATAAAGGCACGTTATGATGCGCAGGTATCGCCATATTATGCCGCTGCAAGATTGTGGACCGATGCCATCATCGACCCGCTGGATACCCGCAAATGGATATCGATGGGTATTGAGGCCGCTAACCATGCACCAATTGAAAAACAATTTAACCTTGGGGTGATTCAGGTGTGATCGTCCTTTTAAAGCATAGTACACGGCGCCTTTATCGGTGCCGTTTTTTTTTAGCCCTCGTATACATTTTGCCTTATCCATAATTATCAATACTTTTATTCGGTAAATAAATCTTGTCCATGGAAAACAAGCGTCCCCAACTCTCGGAAACCGAATTGCAGGAACTTGCTGCCCAACTGCGCTGCCCGAACGGCGAAGATGGGCTGAAAGTAGGCGAAATGATGAATTTTACCAACAGCAACATGATAGCCAAAGCGATAGAAAGCCTGCATCTTACCGATGGCGATGATGTACTGGAAATAGGCCCAGGCAATGGGATGCATGTAAAGGAAATCATCTACAGCGGTGAAGAAATCAATTACCGTGGAATTGATATTTCCCCTGACATGGTGAAGGAAGCCCAAAAGCGGAACAAGGGCTTATCAGCGGTTGCTTTCCAGCTGGCCGACGGCGAAACGATTCCTTATGGTGAGAGCAGGTTTGATAAAGTACTCACCACCAATACCATTTATTTCTGGAAAGACCCGCAGGCCTACGCCAGTGAAATAGCACGTGTATTAAAACCGGGAGGCATGGTATCTATCGGGTTTATACCGAAAAGCACCATGCAGCACATCCCTTTTGCAAAATATGGCTTTACGCTGTATGATGTTGAAACAGTGAAAGGGCTTATGGCGACTGCGGGACTGGAAGCGATTTCGGCAGTTACGGAAAAAGAATTTGTTACCGGCGGCAGCGGACAGCAGATTGAAAGGGAGTTTGTAATATTTACCGCAAAAAAATAATGAAGACAACTATTACCTGCCTACTTATAGCCGCTGCCTGGATATCTTTTGGTGTAGAAAAAATCCAGTGTCTTAACATTAACTCCCATAAAAGTATCGTAGCTACTGATACACTACATTGGGATACGGAACTTTGCAACCAGGTAGGTACCTTCGAAAAGTCGAAATATACTAAGCTCCAATTAAGGAATGCTTATAAGCTTTGGTTTACCTATAATGCGCTTCAGATAAATACACGCAATGTTGTATTTGCTCCCGGTGAATACTACAGTTTTGACAGCAAAGGCCAACTGGAAGAACTGGAAAAGGAGTATAAAGCGAAGAAGGCAGAATATGCATCTATGAAACTGCCCCCGGGCAAGATATGGAGTGCGCTTTTACAGAACAGGATAAAAGACCTTGATGCAACCTATGAGCTGGCAAAACTCGACCTTGAAGCAATTAGTAATCCGAAAGTATTGCTGAAAAACAGGTTTACGAAATACTGCACAGAATATGCCGAAGCCCTTGCATCAGACAATACGCTGCAACTTATGGCTGCCTGGGGAAAGCTAAAAGCGGAAAAACACATGGGCGGTTATACCACTAAAAACTTCAACAGGTATAAAAACAGCCTGAACTACAGAATGAGAATTGCCGCAGCGAGGACAGACCTGCTGACTTTTGGCTGGCACAACTGCGCCAACCGGCAGATTGACCATGAAACTCCCAATGTAAATTATCAGGAGGAATTTGAAAAACTCTTTATTTCTGTGGAGACAGAATGTGATGAACCGTAAATATTTTAGATCCCTGTAACAATTTCCTGCATTAGCATACCAATAACCCAAACACTCCAGCCATGAAAAAAGTATTATTACTTGCTATTGTTTTCTTCGGAATTTATTCGGCAACTGCACAAACCTACACGCGCCGCGACAGCCTCCAGGGAGGATTGCGCAGGGAACGCACCAGTTTTGACGTGCAGCGCTACGACCTCAACATTACACTCGACCCGGACAAGAAGTACATCAGCGGCTACAATGACATCTCCTTTGATATTGTTGAAACTACAAACAGAATACAACTCGACCTTTTTGAGAACATGAAGGTGGACAGCATTGTATGGAGCGGAAAAAAAATGCCCTTTAGGAGAGATAATGACGCTGTATTTATCAGTTTCCCTTCTCCCATTAAAATCAGCAAAGGCCATAAAATACGGTTTTACTATTCCGGCTACCCGCTGGTGGCGAAAAATGCACCGTGGGATGGCGGGTTTGTTTTTTCTAAAGATACCGCAGGCAAGCCGTGGATTGGTGTTGCCGTTCAGGGCACCGGGGCCAGTTTATGGTTTCCCGTAAAAGACCACCAGACCGATGAGCCTGATAAGGGCGCTTCGGTAAAGGTAGCGGTACCTAATGGGCTGATGGATGTTTCCA
Organism: Flavobacterium album; assembly: GCF_003096035.1. Classification (NCBI taxonomy): domain Bacteria; kingdom Pseudomonadati; phylum Bacteroidota; class Flavobacteriia; order Flavobacteriales; family Flavobacteriaceae; genus Flavobacterium; species Flavobacterium album. The sequence goes on from NZ_CP029186.1 coordinate 3,506,979, forward strand.
ACGGTCGCTTTATGGGCAGTACCGACCTGAAGAACGGGTATACCCGCTGGGACTGGGAGGTAAAGAACCCTATAAATAATTACACCATCACGCTGAACGTAGCTGACTATGCCCACATACACGACAACCTGCGCGGGCTTGATCTGGACTATTACGTGCTGAAGCAAAACGAAGAGAAAGCAAAAGAGCATTTTGAAGAAGTAAAGCCTATGCTGGAATGTTTCCAGTCGAAATTCGGGCAGTACCCTTTCTTTGAAGATGGCTACAAGCTGGTGGAAACACCCTACCTGGGCATGGAACACCAAAGCGCCGTGGCTTATGGCAACAAATACAAAAAAGGCTACATGGGCAGCGATATGAGCGGCACCAGTGTGGGGATGCTTTTTGATTACATCACGGTACATGAGAGCGGGCACGAGTGGTTCGGGAACAGCATCACCTCCAAAGATATTGCCGATATGTGGATACACGAGGGCTTTACAACCTACAGCGAAACGGTATTTGTAGAATGCCTGTACGGGTATGATAAAGCCATGAAATACATTACCGGCCAGCAGATGGCAGTGTCTAATAACAAGCCGGTTATTGGTGTTTTTGGTGTAAACAAAGAAGGCTCCGGCGATATGTATTTTAAGGGCGCACTAATGCTGAATACCCTGCGCCATGTTGTAAATGACGATGACAAGTGGTGGAAAATGCTGCTGAAATATTCTGAAACCTACAAAAAAAAAGTGATCGATACCGAAACGGTGGTGGCATTCTTCAACAAAGAGACAGGAATGAACCTCACGCCTTTCTTCAACCAGTACCTGCGCTATAAAAACCCACCAATATTGCAGCTAAAGCTAAATAACGGCAAGCTGGAATACCGATGGCAAACAGATGAAGCCAACTTTAAGCTTCCTGTAGCAATTGTAGCAAACGGTAAAGAAGTGCGCCTTTATGGCACCAATGACTGGAAAATATCGGATGTGGACGTAGCCGACCTGAAAGATGTCGCCTTGCAGAAAACGAAGTTTTATGTGAAAGTGCAGAAGTTATAGCTTATAAATTTAGGTCTGACAGGTTTCAAAGACAAGTGTTAGGAATGGTTACAAATAATTCATATGTCACTCCTCTGGAGTTCTAAGGCTTTCATGCTCAATATTACTATAAACATATCGCCCCGCTGGGGCTGCCACTGATGAGTCCCGGAGGGACGGAATATTTATAGCGAAATTTAAACGAAAACCACTTGAGCTCCGGAGGAGCGTCATATAAGCATATTGATAAACCTTTAATCCTTGTAAAGTGTGGATACCGATCTCAATAACGGCGGCATCCGTATCAGGGTTTCACTTTAAGAATATATTTAATATACTTTTCCTGCGAGGACATTTTCGCAAAAATCAGCAAAACCGGTACCTATGCAGTAAAAATCCTCTATATCCCTGAACGGGGAACTATCGTAAAATTCGCCTACCTGCCCATAAAGTTCCGAGGCTTTATCACAGCAAATGAAGAAATTCCCCCTGTCGCTCCGGTGTCCTACCGAAAGCCAGAAAACAGGCTGCTCGTCAGGATCTGCATCGCAATCAACGTAATTTACTGTGAGGGACAATGCTTCCATGAGGCCATAAATGTACAGGTCCTGCCCATTAGGTTTTACGGTTCGGATGTCAACCGTGCTAAGGTAATACAGGTATTCATCAGGTATCTGGAATTGCTCCCTCCTTTCGTATGGCAGGAATTCGCCATTTGATAAAGTTGGCAGCAATACTCTTTTTATAGACGATTCTAAGTAGTCACCGGCAACACCAAAACTTGTGCTTTCTTTTATTAGCCGGTCAAAAACAGATTCATTATCGTTTTCCATTTATTTTAGATATTTTGTTACAATCTTGTACCGCTTCTCGTTGAATTCATCATCCATCTCTTCGCGCACACATTGTTTTATTATGATAATCATTACGTTAAGTTTGCTTCGCATTGGACTGTAAGCTCCTGCCCATCCATGTTATCTTCGAATGTTTATCTCAAAAGTATGGCTTTCAATAAATGCTTCGGTCTCTGCCAATGTGAGGTGGCTTTCAATGCAATTATCCGATGCCATGCCGATATCCCCTACAATATATTTATAATCTGCAATGGTGCCGATTTCCCTTATCAGTTTTTCATGTTTCGTTCCGGCATCCTGATTATAAAATTCTTTATTGTAAAAACCGATATCGAAGCCACCAAGTGTTACATCGTCCCAGCTTAAATAATTAATGCTGAACGGAAAGCTAAAATCGGGATGCCGGTAGGACAGCAGGCCCAAACCTTTCCAGGAACAAAGCATATCGAGCACGGTTGCCTCCGTCATAGTTTCATAAAGTTCAATAGGGTCTTTTTCATCATCATCCCTGCTGTCATTGAATACGAGATATTCATATTTATTAATTTCGGGCGTAACCCCAATCAATTTCAGCTTTTCATGAAAATCGGGGAGAAATATTTTTGGATCCCGGCTTTCCCTGAGCAGTACTAAGGTTACATTAAAATAGCCCACTTTATTTTTGCTCTAACAGTTTAACTTCAGTAATGAGTACCTCAAGGGGCAAACTCGTATTAATCCGCTCTGCCATAGCATCTGCCTGCCTGCGATCCATATTCGCACTGATAGCGGCTTTTCCGCCTTCAATCGGACCTGTAACCATCGGGCAGCTTAAAACCCTTCCATCAAGAACAATGGCGAGGAATTTCTGTGTATTCTTCCGTGTAAGCGCTGCCCACGCAGCTTTATAATTGTCTTTGAATTGGAGCATTACATCATAATTAATCTTGTTGTAAGAGCGCACAACATCCGTTTCTTCCAACATATAAATAGTTACAGGGGCCTTATCCGAATTCCTGACAGCATACACAGCAATAGCAGGTTGATTTTTTTCGGGCAGGCCAAATACAAATGACAGGCCTGCCGGTAGCAGTTTCTTTGATTGGGGGAGGTTTACGAGCTTCATAAATTCTTCTGACCGCCCTGTCTTACAATAGCCTATCACCGCACCTTCTGCAAACTCACGGTTGAGTATCTCTTCCAGCCGGATTACATATGCCGTATAGCCTTCGGCAATTTCGGGCGCATTGTCGGCAATGCTATCGGAAATGCGACCGATGCCATCCATGGCAGCATTGAGTTCGGCAGTTTGGTAGGTTTCATAGATGGCAAACTTATCTTGGTAAAAGCAATGGGGCGCTTTATCGCTGCCTTCACAAGGCATTTTGGCAATGATAGTATTGTTTTCAATTTTGATATCGGCATCCAGGTTTCTCTCCTTTAAGCGTTTGCCTATTTTTTCAATTGTGGCTTCTTTCAGCTTTTCTGAAGCAGTACGATCTGTAAATTCTGCTTTTATCTGATAGCAGGGCGGTTGCTGGGCGCAGCCGGACAGTGTCAGCATAAAAAAGATGCCAAAAGCCGCAATTTTATTTTTAATGAATGTCATAAACTATGGTTATGGGATGTTATAAACCTGTTCATCTACATGGGTAAGCTTACCGGTATTGGCATTGACGTAGTAATCCCGTACCGAATATTGCCCTTTATCAGGGATGGATGACGGCTCTTCCTGTATGTGCCAGCAAAATGAGTCAATTTCAGGATCATAAGAAATCCCGATACCGGATATTACGCCTTTATATTGTTTTTGTGCTTTTACCAGCTTTAATGCGCTGCAAATCTCAATGAACTTGTCAAACTTTGGGTTTGCTATTACTGACGGAATCATATCACCGGAAAGGACCTTATAGCTATGGTCAAGCAGAACACTGAAATCATAATCATATTTTCCAAACTTGACTGTATAATCAACAGTGTAGCTGACTTTATATTTGGAAAGGTTATATAATTCGGTAGTCGGCGAGTTTTCATCCATCCCCTCAGGATAGTTGACATACATGTATTTTACCTTGCACTTTTTTTCAAAATCGGCACCAGAACGCTGCTTAATATAGTTTCCCGCAGCATTTATAGCACCATTGGCATAGTCAGCGATACTTGAGATATTGTGCTTACTGCTGTACTGATTGTTTACCGCAAAGAATACGTAGTTGTCATTAATCATCTCCTTAACGGCGTAAAGGATCTTATCGCTGTCCTTGCATTGCGCGAAAGCCTGGACCGAAAGTAACAGGGCAAAAATGTAGAATATCTTCATTAGGAAAATCGGTTGGTTTAAGGGCCGAAGATACTGTTTTTAGTCCTATTTTCCTCACGTCAGCCACAAAGGATTGCGCTCTGTAAGGACTATGATCGTGCAGGCATTATTAAATGTTTCCGAACTTTCATCCCGCTATTCCGAACGTCAGAAAAATGCCGGCGATTATACAAACCGGGCCTTTACAGATTGCTGCCTAATTTTTTAAAAAATTTTAATCACGCTTTATTTTACCTGAACCGGTTTCCGCAAATTTTTCAACAAAAAGGATGTCTTTCGGCTTTTCAAATTTTCCCAGGCCCTTGAAAGTAGCCTTATCAACATCATACGGTTCACCTTCTATAACCAGAACAAGCTTTTCGCCCAGGGATTCATCAGGCATGCCTTTTACATAAAATCTTCTGTCGATCCTGCCGGACAGCTTCTCCTCTATCTGCTCAGGGAACAGCTTTACGCCGCCACTGTTGATCACATTGTCATGACGGCCCAGCCAGATGAAATGGGTGTCGTCTACTATCTTAACCACATCGTTAGTAACAACCGGCTCATCGCAGATCAGGTACGGGTCAATCACAAGGCAATGCCTTTCATCTTCGCTTATTTTTACGTTAGGCAATACTGTAAAAGCTTCCTCCCCTATCCTTTTCGCAGCAATATGTGTTATGGTTTCGGTCATCCCGTAGGTTTCGTATATCGCTGTAGGAAGGCCTGCCAGCTTATCGCTCAACGCCTGGCTTACTTTTGCGCCGCCCAGTATAAGCTTCTTTATCATGTGGAGTTTTTCCAATGAATGCTCTGCCTGCAAAGGCACCATTGCGGCAAAATCGTATTGCGTTTCATTCCGCTCCAGCGGATGCGAAACCGGTGCTACAAGATCCATATCCCAGCCCAGTATAAATGCCCTTACCAGCATCATCTTGCCCGCTACATACTGCGTGGGCAGGCAGTGCAGTACTTTGATCCCTGCTTCCAGGTCGAAGAATTCGCCCGTAGCCTTCGCCGAATTTACCATGGCCTGTTTTTCTACCCGTATCAATTTTGGCTGGCCCGTCGTGCCCGAAGTATGCATTTCGATATAGCTATTCTGGTCGAACCAATACATCAGGAAGTCTCCTACTGCCCTTTCGAAAGGCTCGCCTTCCTTAATAAAGCTGTAAGCAATACGGCTCAGGTCGTCTTCACTAAAATGGAAGCCGTTCAGCTTAAATTGGGGATGCACAAAATGATAATCCGGATTATTATAATTCATGGCTTTGTACTATTTCGGTTATTGGAGTTTGTTTTAAGGGATATAGCTTTCCCGTGAGTTTTTCGCGCCATCCGGTCCATTTATACATATAGCTAAATAGCAGCAGGAGTAGCGGGTAAATTACCAAAACCGGAAGAACGATATCAAATCCGGCAGTCGGTTCAGAGACATCTTTAAATATGGAATAGGTTTGGAAAGCGGTCCAGTCGGCAGTAACCAAAAGCGCCGCCGTGAGGTTATTGGCCGCGTGGAAGCCAAGCGCCAGTTCGGTACCCTCATCCATAAGGGTCATAATGCCAAGCACCAACCCGGTACCAATGTAATATATTGACACTATATAGCCCATCTTTGCCACTTCAGGGTTGAAGATATGCATTCCCCCAAATATTACCGATGTCATAACCAGGGGAAACCAACGGTTTTTGGCGAGCAGCCCAAAGCCCTGCATAAGGTAGCCCCGGAAAACAAGTTCTTCAACACTTGTCTGTATGGGTATCATTACTATCGCAATTACAGCCAGTATGGCAAATTTTACGGGATCGAACTGCAGGATGTACTTATCCGGTTCGGAATAATAGGCAAGCACTATCATGCCGGCAGAGAAAATGCCCCATATTGCAAATGAAGATAGTATACGCTTCCAGTCTACTTGTGGCCTTGAGGTAACAATTTCCTTAAATTTCTGGTGATGCATCTTTCGTACAACCACGATCAGCGCTACCATAGCGACTGCAAATGAAAGGAGAACGAAAAATAAAGTAAGGTTAAGATCGAGAAATCGCATGATTGCTGCTTCGTCAACGGGCATAGGCCTGCCGGATTTTAGCTTTTCTAAAGCAATAGCTATAATCCATGGGATTTGCCCTACGAAAGAAGCTCCAATCACAATAACAGAACCTAATAAATATTTCCAGAACTTATTTTCGGGCTTAAAAGCCTGTGCAATAAACATAAGCGTTTGGGATTAATTTAAAATATGTTAGCACTAAGTTAGCTGAATTTTCAATTAATAATAACTTTCTTTGCAAAAAGAATTTAATGATCACGATTTACCATAACCCGATGTGCAGCAAATCGCGCGAATGCCTGCAGCTGCTGGAGTTAGAACAAATGCCTTTTACTACCGTAAAATACCTTAATGAGCCGCTTTCGAAAAAAGAACTGAAGGAACTTTTGAAAAAACTCGGCATAAAGCCAATTGGCCTGGTTCGGCAAAAAGAGGCTGTCTGGATATCCGAATATAAAGGCAAAACACTCACAGATACACAAATACTTGAAGCCATGGTAAAGCACCCCAACCTCATAGAGCGTCCCATTGTAGTGAACGGCGACAAAGCCATCATTGCCCGGCCTGCCGAAAAGGTGCACGATACCCTTTAACCTTTTAACAAATATTTAAGTTTTCAGCTTTAAACCTTTAGGCATTACGAGGGTCATACACTCTAAATCATCTATCAATTTTAATATTTACATGAAAAATTTCCGGACTTCTGTCTTACTACTATTTTTATTTTCTACAGTCATCGCATTTGCACAGGGCAGACCCGGCGGTAGCAATGGTGTTAAAGTAACGGGAAAAGTGATCGAGCAGGATACAAAACTCCCACTTGAATTTGCTACCGTAACCATACAAACTCCTGACAACGTTACCGTAAACGGCGCCCTGACCGATGCTAAAGGCGAATATACCGTTACCGTACCACCGGGCACGTATAATATCAAATTTGATTTCATATCATTCAAATCTGCGGTTATTTCCGGCAAAGAAATTATTGCCGAAACCAACCTTGGCACTATGGTAATGGCGCCGGATGCTACGTTGCTTAAAGATGTGGAAATTACTGCCGAACGCTCTACTGTTGATATAAAGCTCGATAAAAGGGTGTACAATATAGGGAACGATATGATGGTAAAAGGCGGAAGCGTGAGCGATGTGCTTGACAATGTACCGTCTTTATCAGTAGACGCCGAGGGGAACGTAGCCCTCAGGGGTAACCAGAGTGTCACCATCCTCATTGACGGTAGGCCTTCTACCCTTGCAGGAAGCAATGTTGCCGATGTGCTGCGCCTGCTGCCTGCCGATTCTGTGGACAAGGTGGAGGTTATTACCAACCCTTCGGCGCGTTATGATGCGGAAGGCGGTGGCGGTATCGTGAACATCATCCTGAAAAAAGGTTCGGCCAACGGATTCAACGGTTCATTCGTTGCCAACACGGGAACACCTGCTAACCACGGGATATCGACCAACCTTAATTACCGCAGCAATACGTACAATGTGTTTTCCAGCCTGGGCTACAATTACAGGAACAGTCCCGGAAATTCAAAAACGAATACAGAATACCTTGACGACAATAATAATACTACCAACTTTGTAAACGAAAGAAGAAATAACGACCGCCTGCAAAGGGCCTTTAACGGAAGCTTTGGCATCGAATGGTTCCTGGATAAAACCCTGACATGGACCAACTCCATATCCGGACGCAGGAGCAGCGGCGATAACCCTACCGATACCTACTATCATAATTTTGATGCAGACCATGTTTTCCAGAATACCCGCTACAGGTATAATTTAGAAAATGATAAAGACACCAACTTCCGGTATTCGACCAACCTGGTAAAGAAATTTGATGACAAGGGCCACGAGCTCAAAATCGATGCATCGGTATCGAAAAGCATTGATGATGAGAACTCTGTAATCAATGACATTACACTTGGCAGCCCGGATGTCGTAAACAGCAACGAACGTACTAAAAACTACCAAAACGAAGACCGCGGCCTCATACAGGCCGATTATGTACTTCCTTTAGGCAAAGACAGCCGCTTTGAAGCAGGTTACCGTGGCAGTTTTACCACCCTGGAGACTGATGCAAAAGCAGAAATATTGGAGGACGGCACATGGGTGAACAACGGCGATTATACTAATTTCCTTCAATATAAAGAAAAAGTGAACGCGCTGTACTCACAGTTTGGTTCGAAAATGGGGAGTTTCTCCTACCTGTTCGGGCTTCGTTGGGAAGACAGCAATATCGATGTGAACCTTATTAACCTGAATGATTACCATAACAAGCGTTACAATAACTTTTTCCCTTCGGCATTCTTTTCTTATGAATTTGCGCAGGGCAACAGTTTAAGTCTTAGCTACAGCCGTCGCATCAACCGTCCAAGGGGGAGGTTTTTGAGCCCGTTCTCGGGACTTGAGAGCAACATTAACGTTTTCCGTGGTAACCCGGATCTTAACCCGTCGTATACGAATGCTTTCGATTTAGGGTATCTTCGCAAATGGGGACAGTTGACGCTTAGCACATCGGCCTACCTTAATATTACCGATGATACTTTCCAGTTTGTAAGAAGGGCATCAGGCGATTTTATAGTACATGCTGTGGGAGGCACTGATATTGTTGACCCTGTTACAGGCGAGGTTACGGTAGTTGACGGACAGGACACCCGCACCCCGGTTATCCTGACCACCCCTATCAACCTTTCTAAAGAGTACCGTTTCGGTTTTGAGTTCAATATCAATTACAACCCATTCAAATGGTGGAGGGTCAACAGCAACTTCAACTTCTACAGGTATGAGAGCAAAGGTGATTACACTTTTGTGTATCAAAATGAGGAAGGCGTAACCATAACCGATTTCCAGAACTTCAACAGGACGGCTTATAGCTGGACTACAAGGATCAACTCAAAAATTACCCTGCCGGGGAAGATCGACTGGCAGCTGAACGGACAGTATGATGCGCCCCAAAACAATGCCCAGGGCCGCAGGGTTGGCGTAGCAAGCGCTAACACCGTGCTCAGTAAAGATTTATTGAAGGACAAGGCTACCATTGCCCTTAATGTGCAGGACATCTTCAATTCAAGGAAAATGAAAAATGACACTTATGTTCCCGGTGAATTGAGGTCGTATAGCGAAATGCAATGGAGGCAGCGCCAGGTAACGCTTTCGTTTACCTACCGCTTCAACATGACCAAGTCTGACAGGCAGAAGGAAAACCAACAGAAACAGCAAGATGGTGGCGGCGATGATTATATGGGAGGATAAAATGTTATTTTAAATTCATCTATAGTAAAAATGCTGTCTAAACTTTGACAGCATTTTTTATGGATTTCCGGTAAAAAACTCAACACCTTTTGGCTTAAGCTTAACCGAATAATCTTTTCCGCTGTTCACTATTAAATTAATCCCCCTTACGAGACCCACAATGTCATACGCATAACCGGAGTCAAGGCGATAGGAATTGAAAGAAGGCTGCGGCATATCCGTTACAAACCCGGCATTTTGCCCAAAGTAGAATTTGTTGTTAGCACCTACATACACGCTTCGCTTCGAGATCTTTTGTGCATCGAAGGTATACTGGTAGTAATCAAATATCGTATTGTAATTTTTGGAATAAAAAGTAAAGTCCGGCTTTTGAAATACAATAGAGTCGTTGGCCTTAGTCATTGGCGCTGAATTCCCCGATACCTGTGCCTTTGCAGTAAAACCGGCAGCTATAGCGAAAAACAAAAGGTACTTTTTCATGGCGTGGTTTTTTGGTATTCCAAATATAGGGAATATTTTTTAGCCACGAACCCGCCTCTCTTAGGCAGGGTTTTACAAATTTTAAATTCATTCTTAATATAAAATCCGCGTCAATCTGCCAAATCCGCGCCATCCGCGTTCCATAAAATTTGTGTAATTCGTCTAACCTTGAATGTAGCAGGCAGGTAGGCAAAATAAAAAAAGGCGCCAAATTGGCGCCTCCTTGGTAATATGTATATCCATTAAGGGAAAATACCCCTTTGTTTGTAAGCCATTTCAATACGGGTAAGGGCCACAATGTATGCTGCGGTCCTCCAGTCGGTTTTGAACTGTACTGAAGATGTTACCACTTTTCCGAAAGCCTCTTCAAGCTTCTTCCTTAGTTTGATAATTACATCGTCCATCGTCCATATTTCGCCGTTACGGTTTTGGAGCCATTCGAAATAGCTGCCAATAACACCGCCTGAGTTACAAAGGATGTCCGGGATGATATCGACACCATTAGCAAGAAGTATTGCCTCGCCTTCTGTATCTGTAGGGCCGTTGGCGCCTTCAGCGATTACCATAGCCTTGATATCTCCTGCATTTTCATCGGTTATCTGGTTGCCCAATGCTGCCGGTATAATAATATCGCAATCAATACCGAAGAATGATTTTGAATCGTATTCCTGGGTGCCTTTAAACCCGGTTATTGTAGCATTGTCTGCCTGGTAACGCAAAAGCGCTTCAGGGTCGATACCTTCAGGATTGTAAATAGTTCCTGTAGCATCCTGTACACCTACCAGTATAGCGCCATTCTTGTTCATGAAATGTGCAGCCCAGTATCCTACGTTACCGAAGCCCTGCACGATATATCTTTTTCCTTCAAGGGTTGTGCCTTTCACATTTGCCCATGACTCCAAAGTAACTACAACGCCAAAGCCTGTTGCCCTGTCACGCCCTTCCAGTCCGCCCGACCCTACCGGCTTACCGGTAACGACGTGCTGGTTCTTGGAACGCTCAGCAGGCGATTTGGTTGACATATAAGTGTCAGCTATCCAAGCCATCATCTGTGCATTGGTGTTCACGTCCGGAGCAGGAATGTCATGCTCAGGGCCGATATTATCTCCCAAAGCAAATGTGAACCTCCTTGTTATCCTTTCAAGCTCTCCCTGGGAATATAATTTCGGGTCGATCTGGATACCGCCTTTCCCACCGCCATACGGCAGCCCTGCCAGCGATGTTTTCCACGTCATCCAGGTAGCCAGTGCCCTTGCAGCATCGATATCTACTGTGTGGTGGTACCTTAGGCCGCCTTTATATGGGCCTAAAGCATTGTTATGCTGTACCCTGTAACCGGTAAAAACCTCAACCGTGCCATTATCCATTTTTACAGGGAAATGCACTACGATTTCATTATTGGTTATAGAAAGGATTTTTTTAACGCTTTCGTCCAGCCCCATGACGGCTGCAGCTTTTTCAAACTGGTTCTTTACATTTTCATACATGCCCACACGGGCCTTTACTGCTGTTGCCATAATTTTAACTTACAACTTGTATAATAATAAAAATTTTACTTTTTTAAAAAGCATCACAAATATAAAGCAAACACAATGATTGAATTAATAATTTTATAAAAAATAAATGCTAAAATTATGATTGCTGTAATTTAGTCCATCAAAAAACCTACCAAAATATATATTATGTAATTTTTATTACCACAATGCACCCGCAAACAATTCATAATCAATAAAATAGAAAATAAGGCTGGTTTTTCGCCTCATTGTCAGGTATAGCAACCGTTTTTGTTATACATTTATTCGCTGAAAAATCACAATGGAATTAATAGCAGGCTATACCGGAGCTTTTATGATCGGCCTTACACTTGGGCTTATGGGAAGCGGCGGCTCTATACTTACAGTTCCGCTTCTGGTATATGTATTTGGAATTGACCCGGTAATTGCTACTGCCTACTCGCTCTTTATCGTAGGCACTACGTCAGCGGTTGGCGCTGTTAAAAATTACATTAAAGATAACGTATCTGTAAAAACAGGATCGATTATCGCAATCCCTTCTTTCCTTTCGATATATCTTACCCGAAGGTATATCGTAACACGATTACCCGAAGAGTTTACCCGGGATAACTTTACAATAACGCGGCATACCTTTATAATGACCGTATTTGCGATTGTCATGCTGTTAGGTGCTGCATCGATGCTCTTAGCAAAAATTGACAACAGGGAAGACCAGATACCAAAAAAGATCAATTATTCTTTTATACTGCCCTGTGTAGCGGTAATAGGTATTGTTATGGGGCTTGTGGGTTCCGGGGGCGGCTTCCTCATTATCCCCATGCTGGTTTTTTTTGGAGGCCTCACAATAAAAAAATCCATAGGCACATCATTATTCATTATCACAATCAATTCATTAACGGGTTTTGCGGGCGACCTGCATGCTATAAATATTGACTGGCATTTTCTTTTATTAATTACGATAATCTCAGTTTTTGGTATATTTGCAGGGACTTATCTGCACAGGTATGTGAATGAGGGCCAGCTAAAAAAAGGATTCGGCATTTTTATCCTTGTTATGGCCGTATTCATAATAGCAAAAGAAATGACAGGTTTTTAACGGGATTGAACACAACAGAAGGCTAAAACACACACATTATGAAAATCGAACAAATTTATACCGGCTGCATCGCACAGGCAGCTTACTATCTGGAGAGCAACGGGGAAGCTGCCATCTTTGACCCCCTGAGGGAAGTACAGCCTTATATTGACCGCGCTGCCAAAGACAACGCTAAGATCAAATATATCTTTGAAACCCATTTTCATGCCGATTTTGTCTCGGGCCACCTGGACCTGGCAAAGAAAACAGGCGCGCAGATCGTATACGGGCCAACTGCCAAGCCTGATTTTGAAGCGCTTATTGCTGCTGACGGACAGGAATTTACCCTGGGCAATTATACCATTAAAGCCATACACACACCGGGGCACACGCTGGAAAGCACTTGCTACCTGCTGAGTGAGAACGGTGAGCCGACAGGCATTATCACCGGCGATACCTTATTTATTGGTGATGTGGGCCGCCCTGACCTTGCGCAGGCCCTAACCGAAGAGCTGACACAGGAAGTTCTTGCCTCGCACCTGTATGATTCGCTGCGCAACAAGATAATGGTATTGCCGGACAGCCTTATCGTATACCCGAGCCATGGTGCCGGAAGCGCCTGTGGAAAAAACATGAGTAAGGAAACTACCGACCTGCTTGGTAACCAGAAAAAAACAAACTATGCGCTTAGGGCCGATATGACCAAAGAGGAATTCACGAAAGAATTGCTTGACGGGCTTAGCGCTCCCCCCGCCTACTTTCCGCAAAATGTAATGCTGAACATACAGGGTTATGAAAGCCTGGATACAATACTGAAAAAAGGTTCAGTTCCTTTGACTGCATCTGAATTTATGGCTGCAGCAAATGAAAAGGACGCATTAGTGCTGGATGTAAGGCACGAAAACGACTTTGTAAAAGAACATATCCCGGGCTCGATATTCATTGGCCTTAACGGAACATTCGCCCCATGGGTAGGCGCGCTCATAATGGATGTTAACCAACCCCTGGTTCTTGTAACGCCTGAAGGCATGGAAGAAGAAACCGTTACAAGGCTGGCGCGCGTGGGCTTTGACAATACGCTTGGCTACCTGAGCGGAGGCCTCAGCGCGTGGAAAGAAGCCGGCTTTGAAACTGACAGCATCCGATCCATATCTCCTGAAGAGTTTGCTGACAGGCTGGAATCGGAAGAGAAAATAGTGGTTGATTCCAGGAAGCCGGGCGAATTTAACGGTGGGCATGTTATTAATGCGGTAAACATTCCGCTTGACTTTGTAAACCAGCAACTGGCAGAAGTGCCAAAAGAGGAAGACTTCTATTTGCACTGCGCCGGAGGATACCGTTCGGTAATCATGGCATCTATACTTAAAGCGAGAGGCTACCATAACATGATCAATGTTGAAAAAGGCTTTGGAGGTATAAAAAACACATCGGTAAAAACCACTTTCATACAGCCGGCCTGCTCATAATTCCACACTGAAAAATAAATTTTAAACACGGCAGGGCGCAATGGATTTTTAAATACTTTTGCACCATTATTTAAACAAAAAAATATGAAAAAATTTCTTTTATTTCTTGCGGTATCAGCTACGGTTGTATCATGCAAGAAAGACCAGTATGAAATAGCAGGAACTGTAGATAAATCGCTGAATGGAAAGAATGTTTTCCTTGAGACAAACGGTGACATGGGAGGCTTTACAGCTAAAGACACCGTAAAAGTAGAGAATGGTAAATTTGTATTTGAAGGAACCGCTACTGAACCGGCATTGTACTTTATACAGGTTGAAGGCCTGAACGGAAAAGCAGAGATCGTACTTGAACAGGGCGATATCGAAGTTAACATCGATAAGGACTCGCTTTTCAAATCGAAACAGGGAGGTACTTTTAATAATGATATGCTGCACCAATACTATCAGGATATAAACAAGATCAGGACAAAAATGATCTCTTTCCAGAAAGCCAACCAACAGGCAATGATGAATGCCTACAAATCCAACGATACGGTGGTTATGAACAGGCTGAATAAAACCTATACGGCTATTGGAAAGGAAATGACAAACGCTTCTTTAGATTTTATAAAGAAAAACCCGAAAGCGTATATCAGCGTGCTTCTTTTGAAGCAGCAGGTAGCAATGGGTAAATCATCTTACGCTGACATTAAAAAGCTATATGATCCGCTTGATGAAGCCAATAAAAAGACTAAGGAAGGAAAAGAGCTTGCTACAGAAATGGCAAAACTTCAGAAAGCTGAAGAAAGCAAGGCAAGTGTAGAAATTGGGAAGCAAGCCCCTGACTTTAGCGCCGCTACCCCTGACGGAGCAAAAATGTCGCTTAAACAATCGCTTGGCAAAGTTACGCTTGTAGACTTTTGGGCATCATGGTGCAGGCCTTGCAGGGAAGAAAACCCTAACGTAGTGGCTATGTACAACGAACTTCACACCAAAGGCCTTAACATTATAGGCGTATCGCTTGATAAAGAAGGAGCCAAATGGAAAGAGGCTATTGCTGCCGACAAACTTGTGTGGAACCAGGTATCTAACCTTAAGTTTTGGGACGAACCGATTGCAAAGCAATATGGCGTACAATCAATCCCTGCGACTTTCCTTCTTGATGCTTCAGGAAAAATTGTTGCCAAAGACCTTAGAGGCGCTGAGCTTAAAGCCAAAGTAGAAGAGCTTTTGGCTAAATAACAAAAGGCTTTCCATATAAAATTATAGAGAATCTCCTCCGGGAGATTTTTTTATTGAATTAACTTACAGACGTTTAAAAAATAGTTGCCAAAATAGCAGCAAATATGTTTGTTTACTTAAAAAACAACCCTATATTTGCAACCGCAATAAGCGAAAAAGGTAAAGCCTTTGGGGAGATACTCAAGCGGCCAACGAGGACGGACTGTAAATCCGTTGGGAAACCTTCGCAGGTTCGAATCCTGCTCTCCCCACAAAAGGGTTAATAAGGAAATAAATGCTTTTCCAAATTTTTCAAAGCCCACAAAAATGCATAAACCTGCAAATGATAAATTTGCAGGTTTTTTTATGTTTTGCACTTTGTAAAATACTTTAATTGCCGAAGGGATTTCATAGAAAAGCCTAAACTATACAATAAGAAAGTTTAAATTATAAACGGAATGATATATAATTCCGATACACCCACGAAAGATTACAATTGGATAATTAAGCGTGTAAAATAAAAGAAGGGCGCACATTAAATGCACGCCCCTCAATTAACCAACCAACCTATTTTACATTTGAGGTAACAATACCTTATTTATAGCGTGGATAACACCATTCGATGCCTGCACGTCTGTTGCGATGATGTTTGAAACCCTTCCGTTAGCGTCTGTGATTGATGCACCTCCTTCAAGGTTAACCGTAAAATCACCACCCTGGAATGTACCTACTTCCATATTGTCCATCAGTGAAGTCGAAAGCACATTTTGCCCGGTTACCACGTGGTATTTGAGCGTGTTTTCCAGCGTAGCCTGAGGGATTGAGGCCAATCCGGGAAGGTTAAGCTCTGTAAGCAGCGATGTGAATGCAGCATTGTTTGGTGCAAATACGGTAAATGGCGAGCTCTGTGTTCCTGATAAGATGCCTGCAAAGTCGGGCTGGTCATTTCTAGTAAGCGCCTGTACAAGGACTGAGAAATCCGGATTTGCGATTGCGTGGCTCGTTACTGTTGGAAGGTCGATTACGCTGTTAACCACATGCACTACCCCATTGCTTGCCATAATATCGGGAGTAGTTACTGTAGCGCCGCCGTTGGTTGCACCACCATTCAATACTACACCGTTTGAAGTGTTTACAAACATGCTTAGCGTATTAGTAGCAGAGGCACTACCCTTGCCCAGTGTCTTTACATAACCGGTTTCCAAAGATGAAGAAATTGCGGTTCCTGATACTACGTGGTTAAGCAATATTTCTTTAAGTGTAGCTACGGGCACCTCGTTGATTGATGCAAAGCCTTTATCGTCCAAAAAGTTCTCGAATGCCTGATTCGTAGGAGCAAAAACGGTATAACTTCCCTGGCCATCAAGTGTTGCCACAAGATTAGCGCGGTCCAGCGCCTGTACCAGTATCGAAAGGTTTTGGTTTGCCGATGCAATATCCGCAATGGTATTGCCGTCCTGATTTGTGTTGTTGTTGTCATCGTCACTGCACGAGGTGAACAAAGGCAGTACCATTAGCATAAACAGACCTGCCGTTTTAAAAATTTTTCTTTTCATGATTATAATTTGTTGAGGTTTTGATACAACAAACTTAAACAAAAAGTTTTTTGTTTAACTATTCCGGCTAATTATTTAAACAAAAATTTAACATTTAAAACTCATGCGAACCGTAATTGGGCATCAAACAATATCCCGATTATAAGTAACAAAAGAGACCTGATCTGGAACAATTTACGCCATTAGTTACTATTGCTCTCTTGCGCAAAGGCGAGGGAAAGCGCTTCGACAGACATTGATAGTGAAGTAAAAAAGCGAAGGGTATCAGACTCGGGAATCTCCAATCCCATTGTCTTCCTTCCTACCACCCATAGAGCCGAACCGTTGCGCTGTATCTTGCCATGAAGTGCCGGTATATACTCCGTAAGTGGTTTTTCCTCAGGGGTAACAGTAAGATAGGTGATATAGGTAATGCCTGTAAAAAGCCTTGTAACTTCCGTGAGGCTATCCAATGACATATTGCTTCCGAGGTAGATGCAGTTGCGTCCTGATGCGGTAATTTCATACTGAAGGTAGAGCAGGCCAAGTTCATGGATCTCGCCAAAAGGGAGAAAAAGTACAAATGCCGGCTGCTGGCCCTTTTTGATCTTTCGGCTGGAGGCCGCAGTCTGCTGAAGTACAACCATCCTGATGAGATTGCTTACAAAATGCTCATGGGCAGGCTCAATGGTGGCTGTCTGCCACATGAGCCCTATTTCTTCCAGCAAAGGGAGGAAATAGCGCATAAACACTTCCCGGAACGGCATCTTCGAGAGCAGCTGCTCTGTCATATCAATAAAGGATGCCTGGTCAAAGGTCATCATCGCAAGCTTGTATTGGTGGACAACCGGCGCAATATCAGTACGCGTACTTCTCACTTCGGTCACCAGGACCTCGATCTGGCGCGCATCCATCGCTGCGACCCTGGATATTTTAAAGCCGTGACCCGTAAGCAAAGTCACATTCAGCAGCTTACGCAGCTCATCCAGCGTATAGGTCCGGCGCATGCCCGACTCCCCCCGCCCGGGCGTAAGCAATTCGTAGCGCTTCTCCCACATACGGATCGTATGGGCTTTAATACCTGATAGATTTTCGAGGTCGCCTATTGAGAATTCTGTCTTTATATTGTTCATTATAACTTGATTTAAACGGAGCGGTTCCGGAAACAAAGTAACAAAATTTTGTTAAACAAAAACTTAAAATAAGTTGAACAAATTATCTGTTTATGTATATTTGTTAAAGTTTAAAACAAATAATTCTCCAAACACATACTTCTTTAAACAGCAGGTTAGCTAAATGGAATTTCCGGTGTCATATAAACACATAATTAGTCGTATCGATGATTTCGATCCACTGGGTTATGAACACACACGAAACTTTGAAGATGGCGGCATCTCCGGGCTCTCCCCTTACCTGTCACGCGGGGTGATAAGCACGAAGCAGCTTTACCTAAGACTGGCAACCCGCTATGGTGAGCCGGCTTGCAGCGGATTCCTGAAGCAGCTGCTTTGGCGCGAATATTTTCAGCAGCGGCAGGTCGGCGGATTGCTTACAGCAGCGCCCCACCCCGACACAAACCGTACAAGGGGTGTGCCTGTAGCCGTGCTTCGTGGCGTAACCGGCATCGAAGCTATTGATGGGGGAATCAGAAAATTATATGCTGGAGGCTATATGCACAACCATGTCCGGCTTTATACAGCTGCTGTATGCGGGTTAGCAGGTTATCGTATTGAAATGCCTTCCCAATGGATGTACTACCATCTTTTTGATGGCGATATAGCAAGCAATACGGGTTCGTGGCAGTGGGCTGCGGGAATGCTTACAGCAAAGAGGTACATTGCCAACCAGGACAATATTAACCATTATTGCAGGACCAGCCAGAGCGGTACTTTTCTTGATATGGATTATGACGCACTTGACCGGCTGGCCGGAATTGATGCACTGAACGAGTGTACCGAGATTGCCTTCAGCACTGTGCTTCCGGTAACACCGCTGCCAAAGCTGGATTCCCGCCCTGTAGTGCTTTATACCAATTATAACCTTGATCCACTGTGGCATTGTGATGGTGATTTTAACCGTGTGCTGCTTTTGGACAGCGATCATTACAGGTCATATCCGGTAAGCGAAAAAGTACTGGAGTTTACCCTGGGCCTGGCTATAAATATTGACGGCCTACAGGTATATGCAGGCCGCTACAGCGACCTGAGAGCCGCCTATCCGGAAAATCGCTTCATTGTCAGGGAGCATCCGCTTTTCAGTTACCCGGGCACAGAAATTGAGCCGCGTGAATGGCTTGCCGGACGCGTAAACAACGCAGCGGGATCGTTCACAAAATATTTTAAAGCAATACAAAATGAATACCATGGAAGATTTATCTAAGCATTTTATTATAGCAGGCGCCAGCAGTGGCATAGGCTTGAGTATGGCACGTGCGCTGACGGCTTCCGGCCACCGGGTTACCGGGTTGAGCCGAACCCCGGGCGAGTTAGAGGGCACTCCCGGCTACACCCATGTCTTTCACGATTTCCTGTCTCCGGATCCGCTGCCTGCAATTGCCGGGCCGGCTGACGGAATTGCTTACTGCCCCGGAAGCATAACGCTGAAGCCCCTTGCACGCCTGTCCCGCACTGACATTACAAACGATTTTGAACTTAATGCCATGGGAGCATTCCTGTTTGTAAGGCAGTATATTGAAAATATGAAGGATGCGGGGTCGGGCGCAGTGCTGCTTTTCAGTTCGGTAGCCGCTTCAACAGGGCTTCCTTACCATGCGAGCATTGCCATGGCCAAAGGAGCGATTGAAGGCCTCGTAAAAGCATTGGCTGCCGAGCTTGCTCCTCAAATCAGGGTGAATGCGATTGCCCCGTCACTGACAGATACGCCTTTAGCAAAGCAACTGCTAAATTCTGATGCTAAAATTGCGGCTAACGCTGAGCGCCATCCGCTAAAATCAATTGGCAGGGCTGAGGATATTGCAGAGCTGGGATGCCAGCTCCTAACAGGTTCGCCATGGATGACGGGCCAGGTGATTTCCGTTAACGGAGGGCTCGGAACCATACTACGATAGCCATGAAAATACTACTCACCGGCGCAACCGGATATATTGGGCAGCGGCTGCTTCCTGTGCTTCTGGAAAGTGGCCACCAGGTGGTATGCCTCGTTCGTGATGCCAAACGCTTTGACATACAGCGTTATGGAGAAGGCGTTGAAGTTTGGGAAGCGGACCTGCTCACCCATGATAGCCTGAAGGATATACCGCGGGATATTGATGTTGCATACTACCTCGTTCATTCCATGAGCGCAGTAGGCGATTTTATGGCACGGGAAGAGCTGTCGGCAACGAATTTCAAGAAGGCTGTGGCTGCCACGGCGGCAAAGCAGGTTATTTACCTTACCGGAATCGCCAACCAGGAAGACCTCTCCCCCCACCTGCTCTCCCGCAGGCGCGTAGAGGAGATACTATCTTCAGGCCCGGTGCCCCTTACAGCGCTTCGCGCCGGTATAATTGTGGGTTCGGGAAGCGCGTCGTTTGAAATCATTAGGGACCTTGTGGAAAAGCTTCCGGTAATGATCGCTCCAAAATGGCTGATGACACGCTGTCAGCCGGTTGCCATCAGGAATGTAATAGAATTCCTTTCGGGCGTGATGCTGAAGCCCTGGGCCTTTGGCAAGCACTATGACATCTACGGACCCGACGTGCTGACCTACAAGCAGATGCTTGAACAATTTGCGCACGAGCGCGGCCTTACACGGCACATTATTACACTGCCGGTCATGACACCGAGGCTATCATCTTACTGGCTATATTTCGTGACATCTACTTCCTACACACTGGCCAGCCACCTGGTAGACAGCATGAAAATTGAGGTGGTAGCCCATGAAAATGACCTTGGCAGCAGGCTTGGCATTACGCCTATACACTACCGTGAGGCTATACGTATGGCTTTTGACAAGATTGAGCAGAACATGGTACTCTCAAGCTGGAAAGATGCTATGGGCTCACGGGCCGCGGCAGGAAGGCTATCCGAGCATGTGGTAGTACCGGAATATGGTGTTTTCACCGATAGTAAAAAGCTGGCTACAAAAGACCCGGAGAAGGCGGCAGAACGCATTTTTGCGATTGGCGGACACCGCGGATGGTATTATGCCGACTGGTTGTGGAGTTTCAGGGGCTTTCTTGATAAACTCTTTGGAGGGGTTGGCCTCAAGCGCGGCCGAAAGAATGCCGCAACCATCAATGCAGGAGAATCACTCGATTTCTGGAGGGTTATCTATGCTGACCGTAAAGAAAAACGTTTGCTGCTCTATGCCGAGATGAGGCTCCCGGGTGAAGCCTGGCTGGAGTTTTCGGTAAAGGACAATATGGTATACCAAACCGCTACCTTCCGCCCCCTTGGGCTTGGCGGCAGGCTGTACTGGTATTCGGTGTTACCTTTCCACTGGTTTATATTTAAGGGAATGATTAAAAAAATTGCAGGCTAAAAGTTATGGAAAAGAGCTACATTACCGAACAAATCGACCGGATCATTGAAATGGCCTGGGAAGACAGGACGCCCTTTGAGGCGATTGAAATCCAGTTCGGCCTGAATGAATCGGGCGTGCGGGCACTGATGAAAAAAGAATTGCGGTTCAGCAGCTACAAACGCTGGCGCAGGAGAGTGGAATCCTGCAGTACGAAGCACGCGCGAAAGCGTAATCCGGGCATCTCCCGTTTTAAGTGCGACAGGCAGCGGGCTATAACAGGAAACAAGATCAGCAAAAGATGAGAGGCGTAAAAAAATCCGACCTGCCTTCAAAAACATGCATTGTATGCGGGCTTCCTTTTACATGGCGGAAAAAGTGGGAGAATAACTGGGAAAATGTAAAATATTGCAGCAAGAGATGCGCGAACAGCAAAAAACAGCAAAAAGATACCGCACCCTGAGGCTTATCCTGGGTGACCAGCTTAACGGCGCGCACAGTTGGTTTGCGAACCGTAGCGATGACGTGCTCTATGTGATGATGGAGGTGCGAAGTGAGACCGACTACGCATGGCACCATATCCAAAAAGTTTGCGCATTTTTTGCAGCGATGGAACGCTTTGCAGTCAGGCTGCGCCACGATGGCCATGATGTACTGTACCTGACCCTGGACAACCCCGGAAATGAGCAGAGCATTACCCGCAATTGCAGCGTCCTGATGCAGCGCTACGGCATCTCGCGTTTTGAATACCAGCTGCCCGACGAGCATAGGGTAGACCAACTGCTTCGGGATTATTGTGAGTCGCTTGATATTGAGTGGCAAGCTTTTGACACAGAGCATTTTTACACAGCCCGTGATGAAATGGGGAATTTCTTCCGTGGCACGAAAACCATTTTGATGGAAAACTTTTACAGGCATATGCGCAAAAAGCACCATGTCCTTATGGAAGGCGATATTCCCGCAGGAGGCGTTTGGAACTTTGACACTGAAAACAGGAAAAAACTGCCAAGGGGCCACAGGCCACTGCCACCGCTGCTCTTTAGCAATGACCTTACCGTTCAGAAAGAGCGTATTGAAGCAGCCGGTGTTAAGACAATCGGTACTATGGATCGCGGCTACTGCGGCTGGCCACTGGACAGGCAGCAGGCACTGGAGCTGCTCTCGCATTTTGCAGATAACTGTCTTCCCCTGTTCGGTACCTTCCAGGACGCCATGCAGGCGGGAGAATGGTCCTTATACCATTCGCGCCTTTCGTTTTCACTCAATACAAAAATGATATCGCCGCAGGAGGTAGTTGACAAGGCTCTATCGGCCTGGGAAAACGGCAATGGAATAGCCATCAACCAGGTGGAAGGCTTTGTGCGCCAAATACTGGGATGGAGGGAGTATATGCGCGGGCTTTATTGGATGGTTCCCGAACTTAATACGCTAAATTTCTTTGGAAACACGCGAAAACTTCCCAACTGGTACTGGTCGGGAGAAACAAAGATGAACTGCCTGAGGCAATCTGTAAAGCAATCCCTGGAGTATGCTTATGCACACCACATACAGCGACTCATGGTAACCGGAAATTTTGCGCTCATTGCAGGTATCAACCCCGGCGAGGTCGATGCGTGGTACCTTGGGATATACGCGGATGCCCTTGAATGGGTAGAGCTTCCTAATACGCGGGGAATGAGCCAGTTTGCCGATGGTGGCATTACGGGATCGAAACCCTACGCTGCCAGTGCCAACTATATCGATAAGATGAGTGATTACTGCAAGGGCTGCCAGTACAATAATAATTTACGCCACGGCGCCAGCTCCTGTCCGCTGAATAGCCTTTATTGGAATTTTTTCGACCGCAACCGCACAAAGCTGGAGGGCAATCCCCGCATAGGTATGGCATACAGGATTTGGGACAGGATGGAACCGGCAGAAAAAGAAGCGACACTCAGGCAGGCAGCAGTCTACCTTGCAATGATAGATCAGCTTTAGATATCGCACTTTCAGCGTTATTACGTCAAAGTTTCGGGCACGGAGGCGTAAATTTTAGAACGCAATCTTTGGTTTTTTAATTTGTGTAATCCTTTGTAAATTATTAGCAAATACCGTAGCACCTATGCTGCTGATTTTAAGAATACTACATCAACCTCCCCTCCTTTTCTCCAATTAATCTTTAACAATTGTTAATTATCAGGTAAGCCGTTCGAAATGTATGAGTGTAAGCGTTACTTTTGTTATAATTTTAATTACCCGGATTGCTAGTTATGGAGTACGGATATTGAGAAGCCCGGCATTCCGATTATTAAATATAAATCACCTGAAATGGACGAATTAGGAGAATTCATTGAGAAATTTTTTGATACCGGAGCTTTCCCGCCCCGATGGTACTGTGGGAAATGGAGCGAATTTCACGGATGGCTCTACATTATTTCAGATCTGGCTATCTGGGCAGCCTATTTCACAATTCCGCTGCTACTGGTCAGTTTTATCAGAAAGAAAAAAGACCTGCCTTTTCCAAAGATCTTCTGGCTATTCGTAGCTTTCATCGTTGCCTGTGGCGCAACACACCTTATCGATGCGGTGATTTTCTGGTTTCCTATTTACCGGGTAAGCGCTTTCGTCCGACTTATTACCGCAATCGCCTCCTGGGCCACAGTGGTCGCCTTGTACAGGATCATACCTAAAGCGCTACAGTTACGGACCCCTCTCGAATTGGAAAAGGAGGTTGCCCTTCGCACTACGGAGCTTCATAACACCGTGGCCAGGATGCGGTTCATGGCTGATGCCATGCCACAGATTGTATGGACCGCAAAACCCGACGGAACTGTCGACTATTTCAATAAGCGTGCCTGCGATTATACTGGCAAGGAAGAATCGCAATTACACGGATGGGGATGGGTTGAGCTGATTCACGCTGAAGACAGGGAGTCTACAGGTAGTCTTTGGAATAAAGCAATAGCCGACAGGCAGCCATTCGAGGCTGAAAACAGGATCCGATCAGTTGATGGCAAATTTTACTGGCACCTCACACGTGCCATTCCCCAATACGGTGAGGACGGAAGCGTGGAATGCTGGGTAGGCACCGCAACGAATATTGAGCAGCAGAAGCGCACCGCAGTACTTTTGGAGCAGATGGTGGCAGAGCGTACCGGACAGCTGGAGCACGCAAACCGCGAGCTGAAGCAGAGCAACCAGGATTTGGAGTTTTTTGCCGCGGCAGCATCTCACGACCTTCAGGCTCCGCTGCGTACGGTAAGCACCTATCTTTCGATGATTACTCAGGGTGTGGGCGAGCCTATTGAAGAACGCACATTATTGCGGATACAAAAGGCCGCTGCAGCAACAACACGCATGGGCGGTCTGATAAACAACCTCTTGCAGTTTTCACGGGTAAACGCCTCGGAACTGGTACTTGCTACTGTTGACCTGAATCAGATTGTTGGCAATACTGCCACAATGGTTGGGGAGACTGATTACGGCAAAACGGTCTCAATAAATGTAACGCCAATGCCTACCGTTAAGGGCGATGCTTTACTGATCGGGCAGCTGATCCAAAACCTTGTTATTAACGGCATTATTTATAATAACAGCGATACCGCGGTTATCGCTATCGGCGGATACAACACAGAATCCGATACGGTGATCACCGTGCAGGATAACGGCATTGGCATTGCAAGGGAGCACCAGGAAAAGATATTTGCCGCCTTTACCAGGCTGGGAAGCGATATAAAAGGAACCGGTCTCGGACTTGCCATCTGCAAAAGGATTATGGATAAGCACAATGGCACCATCCGGCTGGAATCGGATCAGGGGAAAGGCACCATTTTCTATATTTCGTTCCCAAGGTCATAGCCACTAATTAGGCAAATCACGTTTTTCCCAGCCGGTTGATAAAAAGGCTCTCATGGCAAACCGTTATCAGGCTACAGCGACTGCGCAATAAAAAGGTATAGCGGCATCCCTATGGTGATATTGACAGGGAATGTAACGCCCAGCGCCATAGGCAGGTAAAGCCCGGGATTGGCTTTTGGCGCGGCGATCTTCATGGCCGCCGGCACTGCGATATAGGAAGCGCTGGCCGCAAGTATTGCGAACATAAAGCGGTTGGCAACGTCATTTGTAACTGCTGCACTCGCTATCGCCACTATGGCGCCGTTGAACAGCGGAACCACTACCCCAAAAGCGAACGGGAACCAACCCTCCCTGAATAGCGAGCCAAGCTTCCTGCCGCTAACAATTCCCATATCCAGCAGAAAGATAGCAAGGAACCCCTTGAACAGGTCATTTGTAAATGGCTTTATCCCCTGTGCCTGCTCGGCACTGGCAAGGTAACCAATGACAAGGCTGCCCAAAATAAGCAGTACCGAGCCATTGGTAAGCGAGTGGTGCAATACCCTGCGCTTGCTGAATGCATCGCCACTTTTATCGTAAAGGGAAATAAGCACCAGCCCGGCAATGATGGCCGGCGACTCCATAAGCGCCATAATAGCGACCATGTGCCCGCTGAGGTGCATTCCCTGCATTTCGAGATAGGACGCGGCAGTCACAAACGTAACTGCGCTCACAGAACCATAAGCCGCCGCAACAGCGCCTGCATCATGCAGGTTGAATTTCCTTTTAAGGATAAAGAAGAGATAGACAGGAACAAGCGTTGCCAGGGATAGCCCGAACAGCATAGACATCAGTATCTCGGGGGTAAATGCCTCATGGGAGAGTTCCTGCCCTCCTTTGAACCCGATGGCAAAAAGCAGGTAAAGCGAAATGAATTTGGAAGAATTGGGTGGTATTTCCAGATCGCTCCTGAGATAAACTGCTGCGATGCCAAGTACAAAAAAAAGCAGTGCCGGATTGGTAAGGTTGTCTATTAGTAAAGTAAAGTTCATGTAAGCTGTTGTTATTATTGGTTGTTATTAAACAAAGTACTGCGGTTGTGGCAGCCTATCCCAGAAAAGGGAGAAATGCCCCCAACTACATTTTTATCACCGGGATGCCCTGTAGAGCTTATCGTTGAGGGCCGCGCCGATGCCGCAGGCAGGAAACTCCTCTGCTACAATGAGGTCCAGGCCCATGAGGTCCATCGCATGCAATGCTTCATAAAGGCCGGCGGCTGCCTGCGTGAGGCTGCCTTCAGGCGACAGGGTAATTTGCCTGGCTACAGGAAGCTTCCCGCCTGCTTTAAAAATAACCGCCCCAATTTGCTTGCCTTTGTGCGCGGCAATTATTTCTTTTACATCTCGCGATGTTACCAGTGGGGTCCTTGGGGAATAATGGCGCGAATGCATGCCCGGTGCCTTGATTACCCCGGTTTCGTAGGTTTCAAGCGCGGCGTTGCCTACTATAGCTGCAACCTGCTCGTGGGTTATGGCGCCATGGCGGTAGATTACCGGAAATCCGTTTTCGAATCCGACTATTGTGGATTCAATACCGATAGCGCAGGAGCCGCCATCTACTATTAATGGAATCTTTCCTTTGAAATAGCCGTATACGTGCCTTGCGTTTGTGGGGCTGATACGTCCGAATGGGTTCGCGCTTGGAGCAGCGACCGGGCAGCCTGCCACGGCAAGCAACTGCTGGGCCATTGGATGTGCCGGCACACGCACAGCAACGGTCTCCAGGCCCGAGGTTACCACCCCGGATACGGTGGGCTGTTTTGGAAGCACAAGCGTCAGTGGCCCCGGCCAGAATGCGGCAGCAAGATCATATGCCGACTGTGGTATGCCGGTAGCTACCGCATCAAGATCTTTCAGCCCGGCGATATGAAGGATAAGCGGATTAGAGCGTGGCCTTTCCTTCAAATTATATATTCCTTCTACTGCGGCAGGCCTGAAGGCAGAACCGGCAAGGCCATACACAGTCTCGGTGGGCAGGCCTATTATTTCGCCACTGGCCAGCGCAGCAGCAGCGGTATCAATATCTTTGGTTATTATCGTTGTCATGGATTACAAAAATTACAATACATAGGGTCTTCCTCATTTTTCCCGTGGGGATACAGTTTCTCTACAGTATGGCTGCACTTTGCACAGACTGAGATGTGACTGAGTGTGGAATCGGTCTCACAGCGGCAGGCACTGCATGGCAGCCCGGCCTTAACCGAAGTGACACCAAAACCGGGGGTTCCGCAGGCGGGGCAAAGTGAACCTGCCCGCTCAATGAGCTTGGCCGTTGCACGCCTGATAACCTGCATACGGGTTGGGTTGTGCATCGCACGCATGTCGGTTTCAATGAAAAAACTTCCGTACTTTTCAAGATACTCGCGGCTGATACTGTCCATCTCCTCCGGATCGCTGATACCTTTGATCATGGCTGTCGTGTCGTTTTCAGCCCTGCGTACGATAACTGCATGCCCCGGAAACCTGGCAAGCTGAAGGAAATGGTCCAACTCCTCTTTACTGTTGATGGTAGCAGCGCTGAAATTGGTATCCACGGTTAGTTCCCTGGCAACGATTTCCAGTCCGTTCAATGTATCGACCAGCATTACTAGCTCATCATCGCCCGAAGCGATAAATATAGCCGGGTGGGGACCGAATGATCCCTCACTTGCAATGGCCAGGTCGCAACCGTACAATGCCAAACCCTCATGGCATTTTCTCCTGAGGGTTTCCAGTGCATCGCCCGGCCGCCCGATCTCACCTGTAAATGTACCCAGCAGGTCGGTATCGAATTCATCTGCAACGATGCATTCAACCCCGAGAGCGCTTTCCGCCAAATCGGCAATAACACGCTCTTTTCCATGCTTTGTTACTATAAGCAGTTTTCTTCCCCGGAACATCATGTGAGGATAATATCGGCGGTTATCATAATTTTGGCTCCCGGATCCATCGCCTTTATTTCTTCCAGGAATGCGCTGCGTGTAGCGATCAGTTCCTGCCTGCGCTTCAGCGAACGCTCATCGGTATGGCCCTTACGTATCTCACTGCCGAAACTTTCCCGGCTGTGAAAATTGATTTTGTATTCCAATAAGGCGAGTATCAGCTCGCGGGCTTCGCTTACCGTGAAAGCGCCTTCTATTAGTTTAAATTTTGACATTGGAGTAGTATTTGAGAATTATACAGCAACTTATAATTACAGCACAGGCCATCAATTCGGGCCTTGCCGGAAAATCCCCTTCAGGGAGGGACAGCACAAGGGCTGTCCCTAAGATAACCAGCAGCACCGCAATAAGCGCTACAGCTAAATTGAGCCGGGGCTTACTGGCCCTGGCCGAGGGAGTAAACGTCTTTTCCATCGAATTTGTAAAGATTTTCTGTTTTTATGATGTCAAGGTTGTGGCTTTCTGCACTTTCCAGCAGCCCTATAATCTCTTTTTTGGAGAGCACGCCGCCATCGGTGCGCTTGAACCGGCACCTCCAATGATCGGTGCAGAAAGTTTCTCTAAAGCCTTCAGGCCATACTTTAATTCCCCTGTTGGTAATCATGGTAAGCTGTATACCATCCTGCGCAATCGCTGTTACTTTCCCTGCAAGTTCGTCAGCATCGGTGCCAGGCCAGTGTACGAAGAGATCAACCCCGGTAAGCTCTTTGGCTGCCGGCGATTTCCTTTTGTAACGTGGCAATGTTATTGCTTTATCTTTAGCATAGTTTACCGGAGGAAGCTTTTGCGGCTGCTGCCCGAGGTTGGCTATTACCGCTTGGGCAAATTCTTTTGTACCTACTAGCCTGCTGCTGGTTTCTTCCTTATACAGGTCGTATGTGTGTATGCCATCTTCTATGGTTTTCAGCCAGGCGTTCTGGACTTTCTCGGCAACTTCGGTCTGCCCGATATGGGTGAGCATCATTACCGCGCCCTGCAGCAGCCCGGAAGGATTGGCCATATTTTGTCCTGCCCGCCTGGGAGCCGACCCGTGTATGGCCTCGAACATTGCACACTCCTCCCCTATGTTGGACGAGCCTGCCAAACCGACTGATCCCGCAATTTGCGCTGCTACGTCTGAAAGGATGTCACCATAAAGATTTGGCATTACAATAACATCGAACGCTTCAGGAGTGTCGGCCATCTTGGCGGCACCGATGTCGATAATCCAGTGTTCGTTCTCAATTTCAGGATATTCGGCTGCAATCTCGTCAAATACTTTATGGAAAAGCCCATCGGTCTGCTTCATGATATTGTCTTTGGTAAAGCAGGTTACCTTTTTCCTGCCGTATTGCCTGGCATATTCAAAAGCATAGCGCACGATTTTCTCGCAGCCCGGCCTGCTTATGAGTTTCAGGCACTGCACCACCTCATCAGTTTGCTGGTGCTCTATGCCGGCGTAAAGGTCTTCTTCATTTTCGCGGATAATCACTACATCCAT
This sequence comes from Flavobacterium album, assembly GCF_003096035.1. Classification (NCBI taxonomy): domain Bacteria; kingdom Pseudomonadati; phylum Bacteroidota; class Flavobacteriia; order Flavobacteriales; family Flavobacteriaceae; genus Flavobacterium; species Flavobacterium album. Next base: position 3,536,452 of record NZ_CP029186.1, read on the forward strand.
TACGGGGTGCTTTGTTTGTACAAAAGGATGGAAGCTGGCGCACGGCCTTACATTGGCATACAGGCCTAAAAATTTCCTTGTGGTAACGTTAAGGCTCTTATAGCCTCCACCCTGTGGCGTGGTGATAGGCGCTTTAAGAAACACTTTATTCCTGCGGATCACATCCCACGATTCCTTAGCGATGCCTGCGGTGTTTCCGCTCAGGTATACCTTTTCGCCGACCTCGATCTCTTCGATCTCAATTTGCGCACCTGCCGCCATGATGATGTCAAGGGTAGCCTCCATAATCTCAGGGCCGATTCCGTCCCCTTTTGCAACTGTAACTTTTTTCATTGAAATGTGTTTTTATGATTACGGGACAAATGTATTATGCCCTATTGATAAATTTTTATTTATATTTGAAATGAAATCCATTAAAATTATTTATGAATTATACATTGAACCAACTGCAGATCTTTTTGAAGGTAGCGCAAAGTCAAAGCATTACAAAAGCAGCCGAAGAACTTCACCTGACCCAGCCGGCAGTTTCGATACAGCTGAAAAATTTTCAGTCCCATTTTGACATACCGCTGACGGAAGCCATCGGCAGGAAAATTTATATTACCGACTTCGGAAAGGAAATCGCAGAGGCTGCAGCGGCAATAATTGAACAGGCCTATGCCATCAATCATAAGACAGCCGCTTTCCGGGGCGAGCTCACCGGGAAACTGAAAATAGCTGTTGTATCGACAGGGAAATATGTAATGCCTTATTTCCTTGCCGATTTTTTGCGACAAAACCCGGCTGTAGAACTGGTTATGGACGTAACCAATAAGAGGGAAGTAATCCGAAGCCTTGAAGCAAATGAAGTTGATTTCTCATTGGTATCAGTACTCCCTCCCAAACTGGCGATCGAAAAGCTGGACCTGCTTAATAATAAGCTCTACCTTGTAGGGCATACGGCAAGACAATTCCACGGGCAGACCCCAGCAGCCATATTCAGGGAATTGCCATTAATATTTAGAGAAGCCGGATCGGGTACACGGCAGACGATGACTGAATTTCTGGACCGTAACGAAATCCCGCATATCAAGAAAATGGAACTCACCTCTAATGAAGCAGTTAAGCAGGCGCTTATTGCAGAAATGGGCTATTCTATCATGCCGCTGATAGGCCTTAAGAACGAATTGTTTAACAATGACCTCCAAATTATACCTGTGAAAGGACTGCCAATTACTACAATGTGGAGCCTGATATGGATGAAAGGGAAGAAACATTCTCCAGTAGCTGCGGCATATCTGGCGCATCTTGAGGCAAAAAAAGACGAAATTGCTTCAGACAAATTCGGATGGTATGACGGATATTAAAAAAAACAAAAGTTAAATAGTATTAATACTTTCTAATTTAATAGTAACACTATTAAATTTGCAACTAAATAATTTGTGATGAAAAATTTACTTTCAAATATAAAGATTAAGGTAAATCCGAAGATCTATCTGAAAGATCCGGAAACATCGGCGCTTGGCCGCAAGATCATATCTGAAGGAATACTACTCATTGACGAAATAGGTTTTGACAACTTTACCTTTAAAAAGCTTGGCGAACGAATCGGCTCGAATGAAAGCTCGCTTTACCGCTATTTCGAAAACAAGCACAAGCTACTCGTCTACCTGTCGTCATGGTATTGGGCGTGGATGGAATACAGGATAGTTTTTGCGACTACCAACATTTCGGATCCGATGGAGAGGCTACAGAATGCCGTCCGCCTGGTCACAGAAAAGATTGAAGACGATGCGGCGACCGAATATATTGATGAGTCGGTGCTCAACCGGATCATCATTACCGAATTTACCAAAACATTCCTGACAAAAGAAGTGGATGAGGAGAACAAAGAGGGCTTTTTCTTAATATACAAGAGTGTAGTAAACCGTATCGTGGACATGATTAATGAGGTGAATCCCAGCTTTCCATTCAGCAGGAGCTTTGCTTCCGGTATAGTAGAGGGAGCCCTCCACCAGCACTTCCTGAAAGACCATTTTAAGACGATTACCGACTGTAACGAAGCCACTTCGCCAACCGATTATTACCAGTTTATAATTAACACCGTATTAACCCAGAAGCAATGACACCAGCCAAACGATTTTTTAGCCTGCTCCGCCTTGATAAGCGGGATGTTTACCAGATTTTCTTCTATGCTATCTTCGCAGGTATCATCAGCCTGTCGCTCCCGCTTGGAATACAGACCATAATTAATTTCATACAAAGCGGACGTGTGAGCGCCTCATGGGTGCTGTTGGTATTTATTGTCGTGGCGGGGGTGGCAGTAGTTGGCGTTATGGCAATTATGCAATTGCGCATAACGGAGAACCTGCAACAAAAAATATTTGTCAGGTCTTCCTTTGAATTTGCCTACCGCCTTCCCAGGATCCGGTTTGATGAGCTCTACAACGGCATTTACCCGCCAGAACTGGCCAACCGGTTCTTTGATACGCTGACCATACAGAAAGGGGTCTCAAAACTATTGCTGGATTTTTCGGGCGCGTTGCTGCAAATAGGGTTTGGCGTAATACTGCTTTCACTGTACCATCCTTTCTTTATACTTTTCGGTATCCTGCTGGTTATCCTGCTGTATATGATATTTAAATTTTCGTACACACCGGGCCTTGCGACCAGCATGAGCGAATCTAAATACAAATATCGTGTTGCAGACTGGCTGCAGGAAATAGCACGAAATAACTCTACATTCAGGAGCCCTCTCAACTTTACTTACGGACTGGAGAAAAACAACAGCCTGGTTGGCGGCTATCTTGAGTATCGTGAAAAACACTTTGCCATAATAAAACGGCAGTTTGCGCAACTGGTTGTATTTAAGGTCATCATAACTGCCGGGCTTTTGCTTATAGGCGGATACCTGGTACTTGCCCAACAGATGAATATCGGTCAATTTGTGGCCGCCGAGATCATTATACTATTGGTGATTAATTCGGTTGAGAAGATAATCCTTGGCCTCGAAACATTTTACGATGTCCTTACTTCAGTCGAAAAAATTGGCCAGGTTGCCGATATGGATATTGACAACGAAGACAGTAAACGTGAGGCCCTCCCGGACAATGAGGGCATTACAATCGAAGCTGAAAGTATAAGGTTCAGGTATCCCGGTGCCCAAAAAGATACTCTTAAGGATATATCATTACGATTAAACGCAGGCGAAAAAATAATTTTACAAGGCGCTAACGGATCGGGTAAAACTACCCTGATAAGGATTCTTTCGGGGTTGCTGATGCCAACTTCGGGGCAACTTCAAATTAATGATAATAGCTTCCGTAAATTTGGAACGATACAATACCGCTCTAAGATCGGCAGCATCATACAAGGCGAATCGCCTTTTGAGGGGACCATACTTGAGAACATTACATTCAATGATCCCACAGTATCCGATGAGGACCTGCGATGGGCACTGGAAAAAGTACAGTTGACTTCTTTCATAAAATCCCTGCCGGAAGGACTGGATACAAAGATTTTCCCTGAAGGAAGGCAGCTCTCGTCTTCAAATGCCCAAAAGATACTGCTGGCGAGAAGCATAATAAAGAAGCCGTCCATACTCTTTTTTGAAGACCCGACGGACCGGATGGACAGTCCCGCAGCTGCGGAAATAATAGATTTTATTTTTTCGGCGGAAAATTCATGGACGGTGGTGGTTTCATCTGCCAACCCTCACTGGCAGCAACGATGCACCAGGCAGATAACAATGCAAAACGGAAAAATTATAACCGACACAAAAAATAAGCCATGCTAAATATCTCTGCAAACAATAAAGTGCCCCTGGGGGAAATAGAAAGGTTTAGCACCGTGAGGTACCTTACTACCAGGCCGCACCACAAAATGCTTAACCGCATCATTATCGGGCTATGCATCCTGGCTGTAATAATCCTTTTCCTGCCATGGACGCAGAATATTTCCGGAACCGGATTCGTAACCACCCTTACACCCGACCAGCGACCGCAAACCATACACAATGCCATACCCGGCAGAATTGAAAAATGGTATGTACGCGAAGGTGATTTCGTTAAGAAGGGCGATACGATACTTTTCCTCTCAGAAATCAAGGAAGATTATTTCGACCCCAACCTCGTAGAAAATACAAAGCAACAGGTTGACGCCAAGCGAAATGCCCTGCAGTCTTATGACAGCAAGGTTGGAGCGCTCGAATCACAGGCGGTAGCGCTCTCCAGGGAAAAAGATTTGAAACTACAGCAGGCCCGCAACAAGATAAAGCAGTCATTGCTGAAAGTAAAGAGCGACAGCATTGATCTTGAAGCGGTAAAGACCCAGCTCAGGATCGCAACAACGCAGTTTGACCGTTCGGTAAAGCTTAACAAAGACGGCCTTAAACCCCTTACCGATGTTGAGGAGAAACGGCTTAAGCTACAGGAATCGCAGGCTAAGATAATAACGCAGGAAAATAAACTGCTGACCGCAAAAAATGAACTCATCAATGCACAGGTCGAGATTAACCGCATTACCGCAGAGTATTCTGAAAAAATATCAAAGTCCAACAGCGATAAATTTACAGCTCTCAGCAGCCAGTATGATACCGAGGCGCAGGTAAACAAACTGGAGAACCAGTACGTGAACTACTCAATCCGTAACGGGCTGTACTACATAACCGCGCCACAGGACGGATATGTAAACCGTGCACTGCAGTCGGGTATTGGCGAAACGGTTAAGGAAGGTACGGCGTTGGTGAGCATTATGCCTGCCGGTTATGACATTGCTGTCGAGACCTATGTAAACCCTATTGACCTTCCTTTATTAAAAAAAGGCGATGAAGTGCGGGTGTGGTTTGACGGATGGCCGACTATCGTATTCTCCGGATGGCCGGGGATGTCCTACGGCACCTTTGGCGGACGGATAGTCGCTATTGAGAATTTCATCAGCCCTAACGGCAAATACAGGATCCTGATCGCTCCGGATCCAAAACAGGCCCCATGGCCAAAGCAGCTGAGCATTGGTGCCGGCACGCAGACCATAGCATTGCTGGACACTGTACCTGTGTGGTTTGAAATCTGGCGGACCCTCAATGGCTTCCCTCCTAATTATTATCAGGCAAACGAAAGCGATACAGCAAAAGAAAAAGCTAAAAAATGATGCGACTCATCTACATAACGATTTTCATGTTCGCCATCAGTGCAAGTGCGCAGGTTGTTGGGCAGGAGCAAATGACATTTTCTGAATACATCGGGTATGTGAAGAAATTCCATCCCGTTGTGCGGCAGGCAAACCTTCAGGTAAGCGCTGCTCAGGCTGCGCTGATGGCCGCAAGGGGCGCATTCGATCCCAAGCTGGAAGTTGACTATAATGCTAAAGAATTCAAGGGAACGGAATATTATTCGCTGCTTAACAGCAGCTTTAAGATACCTACATGGTATGGCATTGAGCTTAAGGCAGCCTTTGATAACAGCGAAGGAATGTATCTAAATCCGCAAAACGTGACTCCTAATTCCGGGCTTACCTCTGTGGGGATATCGATACCATTAGGAAAAGGCCTGCTCATTAATAGCCGCATGGCCGATGTGCGCGCTGCCAAAATAAACCTGAATCTGGGCGATGCTGAACGTAAGCTTCAGACTGCAAATGCCCTGCACGACGCTTCGCTTGCCTATTTTAAATGGCAGCAGGCCCACCAGGAGGTTGCTCTTTACCAAACTTACCTTGATTTTGCAAGCCAGCGATATGAAGGTATAACGAAGTTGATAGAAGCCGGCGACAAGGCAGCAATTGACAGCGTTGAGGCAGGGATAATAGTACGAAACAGGATGCTTACACTTGAAGATGCAAGGCTTAAACTTGCAAAGGCACGACTGGAAATGTCTAACTATCTCTGGATTGACAATGTGCCTGTAGAGCTTTCAGAAACCATAGTACCGCAGGACGATACGAAAAGTTCTGTATGGGAGGCGTGGGGAATAACAAACAGCGATGCAATTTACCAGTTGCCTGAAAACCACCCGAAAATTGTTGCATTGGAAAGCAAGCGGGATGTTTTGGACATTGAAAGGAAACTGAAGGCAAACCTGTTGCTGCCGGAGATCAACCTAAGCTATAATTATCTGTCTGAACCTGCCTACTTTGACAATTACCGGCTGGAGGATTACAAGATAGGGCTAAACTTTTCCTTTCCCTTGTTTTTGCGGAAAGAGCGTGGTGGGCTGAAACTGGCCAAGCTAAAACTACAGGACGCGCAACTGGATCTTGATTTAGAGCGTGTAGCCCTGAAAAACAAGATTATGGCACAGGAAGCCGAGATTCGGTCGGTAGAAAGGCAGCAGGAATTGCTCGATAGCCTTGTGAAGAATTACAGCCAGATGCTTTTAGCGGAAGAAGGCCTGTTTGCAGCCGGAGAAAGTTCTATCTTCCTGATAAATTCCCGCGAAAACAGCCTTGTTGGTGCGAAGCTGTCGCAGATCAATATGGAAAACAGATATCTTACATCAACTGTGAAATTATTCAACATCCTGGGCCTCGCCCAATAATGTTACGTCCTGAAAAAGTTGGCTAAATGCCAACATTACGAACACAAAATCAGCGTAAAAATAGTTACTTATACGCAGTGCCTGTACTCCTGTTGATAATTCAACATTAATCCAGGCACTGCGTTTTTTTAAAGGCGGGGTAAGTTTAGTACAACTCTTCGACCTTAATCATGGTATCTTCTTCTACCTTAAAGGTTTTGCCTATTACCTTGATAACATCGCCTACATTAAATTTCCGGTATTGTTTGGGGTCTTTCAGGTTCGGGATACTTATCGTTGCAAAATACACCGTACCATTAGCCATTTTTAGTTTGGCAGTGTAGCCATCCTTACCCTGGTTGATTTCTGTTATCTCGCCTTTCACAGTGATCTCGGTACCCTCGGCAAGCTGGGCGCTCTTATCAGGTACTTCTGCAGGTGCCGGTACACTATCTACAGCCGTAGCAGTTTTATCTACAACCTCTACTGCAGCAGGTTCTTCGGTTGCGGTTTCTTTCTTTTCTGTACAAGCAGTAAATGCTAAAGCGAATACTACTGATAAGGCTACGATTCTTTTGTTCATGATGATAATTTTTTGCCAAAGATAAGCCTTTTCCCACATTGCGGATGTTATTAAAAACACAAAACCGCCCCTGTGAGGAGGCGGTTGGTTTATTATTATGCGGAATATTATGTTAGTGTCCTCCGCTGATCTTTGTATCGAAATTGATGCCCTGGCGTTTCAGGATGCCCTTAACAACAATAGCATAGAATGCAAGGTAAGCGAAACAAACAACACCTACTATATAACTCATCTTGATATTGGTCGCATCGGCAACCATACCCTGGGTAAAGCTTACTAATCCGCCACCCATGATCATCATGATAAGGAAGTTACTACCCTGGGTAGTTTTCTTACCAAGTCCGCTGATTGCCAGCGTAAAGATACAAGGCCACAGCGTACTGCAAAATAAGCCAACGCTTGTAAAGGCATACACACTCACCATACCTTCAGTAGTCATACCTACCAGTAATGCAATGATACCCAGAAATGCAAACAGCATCAGCATAGTAGCCGGGTTTCCTTTACTGGCAAGGTCGGCAACTATAAGCACCAAAATAATGGCGGCATATACATAGAACGGTGCAAGGTCGTGCTGTGCGATAGCATTTACCCCAAGGAACACGCCAAACGCAAGGTAAGGCGCTATGAATTTGAATACCATCTGCATGCTCTTAGTATTGGTAAAAGCCTCAACAGCACCGCCCCAACGGCCGATCATAAGGCTGGCCCAATACAATGAGATATAAGGAGCAACATCTTTAGTAAGGAAGCCGAGGTCTTTTTCAAGATAGGCTGGCAGGTTGCTCGCTGTAGAAACTTCAACACCTACATAAAGGAAGATCGCAAGCATACCCAATAGCAGCTGCGGATACTGCAAAGCCGATTTGCCAGGCCCTTTTGCATCTTCAACAATATCTTCTTCCGTAGCCGGATGGTTTGGCAACGAAGAGAATTTCAGCATTATCGCAACAAGGATGAAAGCCGCGCCAAGAATAAGGTACGGTATTTTTACATCCTCGATATTAACATTAGGATTCGCGTTAGCAGGATCGCCAAACAGTGCAAAGCTCACGATAAGCGGGCCTATAGTCGTACCGAAGTTATTGATACCACCGGCAAGCGTTAGGCGTTGTGATCCCGTAGTAACCGGCCCCAGTGCAATAGCAAGTGGGTTGGCCACCGTTTGCTGCAGTGAAAACCCAAGCCCAACGATAAAGAGGCCTGACAGCATTAGAGGAAACGATTGCGTATTTGCCGCCGGAAAAAATAATAATGTCCCCAATGCAGAAATTACAAGGCCAAGCGCAAGTGAATTCTTGTAACCCAAACGGCTTACGATGTCTTTTTTGGTAAGGAATGAAATTCCCATATAAAGCAGCGCACCAACGGTATAGGCTATATAAAATGCAACGGATACCAATTGGCTTTGCCCCTGCGAAAGGTCGAACGCCTTCTTGAAAACGGGAATGAGGATATCGTTACTTGCGGCAACGAACCCCCAAAAGAAGAAAACGGTTACCAGCGGAATGAACTGGCCCCATTTGGTTTGGTTTTGTGAACTCATAAATGTTTAATGGTTAATGTGAATATTTGTTAGATAGAATGTTTTAATTACTCTGATTTTTTAATTTCTGTTTTGGGCCCGATACCATTGGCATTAAAAGCCTCGATCTGGAAATAGTAGGCATCGCTCCTGTCCAGGCCGCTAAAATAATACTCATTTTTGCCATATACCATAATCGAGCCATATAATTTATCAGCAGACTTGCCAAAATAGATCACATAGCCATCGGCATTGGGCTCCTGCTGCCATTTGAACCACACATTGCGGCGTTCGCCCTTCTTTTTCGGCTCGGCGCGTAAAGGAACGAAATTTTTTACTTCTCCCGGTTTTTCGCCACTGCCTTTCCCAAAAATCCGCAATCCGCTTATCGCGAATTTACCCTTAGGCATTTGCAGGTTTTCCAGTTTTATATAACGTGCTGTAGCAGGTTTGGTAAGCTCAATATAGTCGTGCGGCACGTCTTTGGTGTTTTTGCTTTTGTCCACCAGCACCGACCATTTCTTTCCGTCTTCCGAGGCATAAATGATGTACTTATGCCCTGTAGTCGTGGCGGGCTTGCCCATAATTTCCACGTCCTGGTCGGCATAATTGATCTGTATCGCATTGATGGTGCTTTTTTCACCAAGGTCGGTCATGATGTATTCGCCTTTATTCCCTGTTTTAGCCGACCAATACGTCTTGATATCCTCGTCAACAGCAAAGTTCGGCTGAAAACCTCCCAAAGTAGATGACACCTGTACGGGCTTGTTGTAGTTGAGCAGCATCCAGCCGGCAAATGATGCCAGCCCGGTGTGGCCTTTCTTTTGTGTGGGAAGATACGTCGGGTAATCGCCATAGGCCGTATTAGAGTACATTACGCCCTCCTTATCAAAGCCTGCGGGCCAGATGCCCAGACGCCTTTCAAAATTATTCTTTACAGATAATACCACAGTCGATATGTGCCAGTAATCGTTGTTCACATCCTGGTAGGTCGCGCCATGCCCTGCCCCTCTTGCAAAGCCTCCCGGCTTATAAGAGAACGGGTTGAAAGGTTGGTATTCAAACGGGCCAAGCGGGTTAGTGCCCACATATACCCCATCGGCATAACCGCTGAATTCAGTACCCGGTGCGCCATATTGCAGGTAGTATTTGCCCTCGTGCTTCGTCATAAAAGCGCCTTCAGTAAAAGGCTGAAGGAAAGTATTGTCGTTATGTTCGCCAAAGCGTTCCCATCCGTGCTCATCGTCATTCAGCGCTAAAACAGAGATTACTTCGCCTTCAGGCTGGAATGTTTTACGGTTGAGCTTTACACCATATAACGGGTACAGGTTGCTGGAACCGTAATACAGGTACAACTCGTCTTTTTCATTATCCCAGAAAATGTAAGGATCCCACGCGCCGGCCTCAAATTTGTGTACCAGTTCTTTCCAGTTATCGCCTTCGGGTTTGGTGCTCATCCAGATAGGGAATTCTTTAGTATGCGTAGAACCGACTACGAGCAGTGTATCGTTTACAAAAGAAACGGACGGCGCGCAAAGCTCGTCATATACACCGTGCTCCGGCCTGAGGAATTTGCGGGGAATGAATTTCCAGTCGAGCATATCATCGCTGTGCCAGTAGCCCCACTGGTTGGTAGAGAACAGGTAATATTTCCCTTTGAAGAATGTAATTACCGGGTCGGCTGTGGCGCGGTGCTTCCCTTGCGTGACAAAATTGGGTATCGGGCAATAGCCGTAATCGATGTTTATGGGATTGCAATAGGTCTTCTGCTGGCCGTAACCCGAAGCAAACACAACAAGCAATAATATGATAAGTATCCTTTTCATTCCTTATTTGTCAATTGGCATAAAACTGATAGCGGTCCCCCCGCCTGCTGCAAGAATTAGCTTCAGCTTGGTTTTAGACGTTACTTCCTGCGTTTTTATCTCGTAGCTGATCGGATTGTTTTTCCAGTCGGCCGTTTTTCCATCCTGATAAATAACCGCTCTGTACTTTTTGCCCGGTGTAAGGAAATCGAGGGAAACAGTAGTCGTACGCGTATTCTCATCGGTGATTGCACCGAGGAACCAGCTTTCCTTGCCTTTAGTTTTGCGGGCAATGGTAATGTAGTCACCCGGTTCAGCTTCCAGTATTTTGGTGTCCTGCCAGTCGGTCTCCACATCTTTTATAAACTGGAAAGCATCCGGATATTTCTCATAATTTTCCGGTATGTCGGCAGCCATTTGAAGCGGGCTGTACATCGTGATGTAAAGCGCCAATTGCTTTGCTAAAGTAGTGTGCACCTGCTCTGTTTTTGTGGGGTCGTACACATTCATCTTGATTTCGAATATACCAGGCGTGTAGTCCATAGGGCCGCCCAGTAGCCTTGTGAACGGCAGTATGGTTTCGTGCGTCGGCGGGTTGCCTACGCTCCACGCGTTGAACTCGTTGCCACGCGCGGCTTCAGCAGCAATGTAGTTGGGCCATGTGCGCTGTACACCTGTTGGCCGTGCCGATTCATGCGAATCGACCATGATCTTATTCTCTGCGGCACGTTTTACAACATACAGGTAGTGGTTTACCATTGTCTGCCCGTCGTGGAACTCACCACGCGGAATGATCCTGCCCACATAACCACTCTTTACCGATTGGTAACCGTAATCTTTCATGTGCTTAAAAGCCCTGTCGAGCCTGCGCTCATAGTTGGAAACGGAGCCAGAGGTCTCATGGTGCATGATCAGCTGGACTCCATTCTTTTTGGCATAATCGCTTACCTCTTTTACATTAAAATCAGGATATGGCGTGGTGAAATCGAACACTTCTTCCTTCCAGTTGTTGTACCAGTCTTCCCAGCCGGTATTCCAACCTTCTATCAAAAGGCCTTCGAAGCCGTGCTTTTTGGCAAAATCAATATATTTCTTTGCATTGGCAGTTGTAGCGCCGTGCGGCCTTGGCGTGGCTGTTGTTTTTTGCGCGGCATCCTGTGTCCCACTCATATCCCAGGTCGATTTTCCGGCGTGCATCTCCCACCAGATACCGATGTATTTCATGGGTTTTATCCACGAAGTATCGTCTATAGCAGACGGATCATTGAGGTTGAGTATCATCTTCTGCGCCAAGATCTTCCGTGCATCATCGCTTACCATGATAGTCCGCCACGGCGTGTGGGCAGGCGTTTGCAAAAAAGCCATATCGCCCATGGCATTCGGAACTAATAATGATTTTAGCGTATGCTTTGCCGGGTCTGATTGCAGGTGCATTACCGGGTAATTGATCACTGCCGCTTCAAAGATATTAATGTACAGGCCATCTTTGCTTTTCATCATCAATGGTGACTGAACCGCATATCGTTGCGGAATAGATTTCATCCCGATCCCGTTGTTCATATCGACCTTCTGGTTGTCTATCTGCGAAAGCAATGTTTCGTTGTAAGCATATTCCTGGCTGTCGAAATCGCCGGGAATCCAGAAAGCTTTATGGTCTCCCGCAAGATTGAACTCTGTATTTTCGCCCGAAACAATGAAATAATTGAGGTTCGGCTGTTTTGGAAAATCGTAGCGGAAACCAACGCCTTCGTCGAACACGCGGAAAATAATATTCATACGCCTGCCGGTCTCCACTTGTTCAAGTGCAATGGCCAGCTGGTTGTAGTTATTCCTGATCTCCGCCACCTCGCCAAGTACCGGCTTCCATGAAGTATCCACAGTAGATTGCGCGGTCTCGATTGCTTTAAAGCCTCCCGTTAAGGCAGGAAGGTGTTTTATTTCAAGGCCCATACCGCTTTTAAGGATAACAGGCTTGTTTTTATAGGAAACAGTATAATTCGGCCGCCCTGAAGCATCAATTGCAAAGGTGACCGTAATTTCTTTTGAAGGCGACTGTACGGTTTGGGCATTAAGCAGGCCCGCGCAGAAAATAATGATTGCTGTAATGTAAAATTTCATAATTAAAAATTTCATAAATATACAGATATCATGCGGGATTGCGATTAATCAATCTGCTAAAAAAACACCCTGAAATAAGGATTGTCTTTAAAAATCCATGGGCTTCAATCGTTTGCAATGCGGATATGATAAAAACAACTGACAGGCTTTATTTCCGGCTCCGTTCAACAGCCCTGATGAGCTGCCTGTTACGCCTGTCGGCATACATACGGTTCAGCGAGCTTACTGCCCAAATAAATGCCGGTATCCAGCCAATGAGCGTCAGCTGCAAAACAAGGCAGATGAATCCCGACATTATTTTTCCCTGAAGGAAAAGGGACAGCCACGGGAAAAAGAAGGCAATAACGTATCTCATGGTTTTGTCTTCAATCAATTTTTTAAATTATTGTAAAAGAAAAATACAATTAGAATCCCCACTAATGGGGATGTTTTTCAATCAATCAAATTGCCAATTTTGGAATAAAGTTTAACTAAAAACAAAAATATGAAACATTTAAAAAAAATCTCCGCATGCATTCTGCTTTTAGCACTTATGAGCAGTTGCGTAAATCTTAAGCATGTCCATGATTTCTCTTCTTCTTCGCTTAAAAGCATCAACGAGTTTGAGGAAATAAACTATGGATTCGAACAAATATGCATTGACAATTGCAAAAACAAGGATATCAAAAGGCTTCTTCTTGATGATACATCCCATTGTGATTGTGCTAATGAAATAAAAGCAGACGAAGTTACAATGCTTATTTACAATGTGGTTGTTGGTTATTTTGACGGACTTTCAAAACTATCTGCCGAAGATCTGACAAATTATAAAACTGACGGATTGGCAAAGGCCCTGGGGGATGCGGGCGCTGAAACTGAAAAAGTAAATGCTGCTGCCGAAATCTCCCGGATAACCTTAAAAGCTGTTGCTGGGAAGTACCGCAGCAAAAAAATTAAAAACTATATTAATGAAGCAAATAGTTCAATTATAGTCCTTATCAAGGCATTAGATTTCAATGTATCGAATATAACCGGTAAGTTAAAATTGCAGCAGCAGTCATTAAAGGCGGATTATTTTAGCCTTATAAAAGATGCCAGCTTATCAGGCTTTGAAAAGAGAAAGGTAATAGAAGAATATCATTCCAGGCTGAAAGAGATCTCTTTAAAAATTAAAAAATATGAAACGTACTCTAAAAGCCTGAAAAAAGTTACCGAAGCTCACCAAAAGATAAAAGATAATATCGACAAATTCAGCGCGGAAGAAATGAAGGCTATGCTGAACTCCTATGCAAGCGATATAAAAATCCTAACCTCAGAATTTAACAAACTAAAAAATTAAAAATGGCAAATTTAACAGCCCAACAAGCACAGAAACTGGCCAATCATTTTTCAGCTATGGCTGAAATAATAGGCAATTACAGGTATAGCAATAATCTCCCTCATAATGAAGACATGGAGATAGGCAGATTGCAGGAATTAATAATCGAACAGGCTGATGATCTGTATACTAATGCTGCAATACTAATATTCAACGATGTTCAGGGAGCACTCAATACCATACAGACGATCACCGAACAGATGGAAAGCACTTATAATACATTGATTAATATACAAAAAGCTATTAATATTGCTGCATCTGTTGTTAACCTGGGGATGGCAATTTTGGCAAGGGATATGAATGAAATAAGTAATTCAATCGATGAGCTGCTAGAATCCGTATCATAATATAAATAAAAAAGGCTGTCCCCTTCAGACAGCCTTTACACACAAAGATCAACAAAATTAAACTCACTTAACTAACACAAACTTATCTTTAAGGTTCGCATCAGAGCTGCCGCCTACCGACACTTCAAAGTCTCCCGGCTCTGCAACGAATTTCATATCAATGTTATAAAATCTCAGGTCATCGGAAGAAAGGTCAAATTCCACCGTTCTCTTCTCCCTTTTTTTAAGGAGCAGCTTGGTAAACTCTTTCAACTCTTTCACCGGACGCGTCACCGACCCGAATTCATCCTTAACATACAGCTGCACTACTTCTTCACCGTCATAATTTCCGGTATTGGCAACATCAACGCTAACTTTAATCTTTCCGCCCATGCTCATGCTTTTTGAAGATAGCTTCAGGTTGGAATATTCAAACTTAGTATAGCTAAGCCCGTAACCAAAGGGATAAAGGGGACTGTTATCCGAATCGATATAACGGGACTTGTATTTTTGTTCAGGGTCGGAAGCCCCTAAATAAGGTCTGCCTGTATTTTTATGGTTGTAATATAAAGGCACCTGCCCTAAATTCCTTGGGAAGGTTATCGGCAGCTTACCGCCCGGGTTGTTGATGCCGTAAAGCGTCTGCGCAATGGCATCGCCACCCATAGTACCCGGGAACCATGCCTCAAGTATGGCATCCATATTGTCATTTTCCCAACTAAGGGTAAGGGGCCTTCCGTTCATAAGCACTAAAACGATTGGCTTGCCCAGTTTTTTCAGTTCAGCAAGAAATTCTTTCTGGATGCCCGGAAGGTCGATATTGGTGCGCGAAGCAGCCTCGCCTGTCATGTTTTCAAATTCACCCATAACAGCCACTATAACATCAGCATTGCGGGCATTATCAAGGGCTTTCTGCATCATATCCCTGCGTTGGTCTACGATCTCAACGCCTTTATCAAAAGTCACTTTACTTTTATCGGTAATTATTTTGTTCACGCCTTCCTGTACGCTCACCGCAAATCCCTGGCGGTCGCCGGTAGCGGCCCATGAACCTATGATGTTCCAGTCGTCGCTTACCAATGGTCCTACAAAGGCCACTTTTTGTTCTTTACGCAAAGGCAGTACATTATTACTATTCTTCAGCAACACCATAGACTTGTTGGCTATGCGCAACGCAGCATCGAGGTATTCTTTTTTGGTAATGGTAGCAGCCTCCCTTTTTTCGTTATTATAACGGTATGGGTCTTCAAAAAGACCAAGGTCGTATTTGGCTTCCAGTATCCGGCGGCAGGCATCGTTAATCTGTGCCTCAGTTACACGGCCTTCATTAAGCAGCTTTTTCAGGTTCTTTAGGTAAATACCACCCACCATGTCCATATCCACCCCTGCTTTAAGAGCCAACTCCCCCGCATGCATAGAATCTTTGGCAAAACCATGGTATATCATTTCGTTCATGCCGGTATAATCGGTCACCACAAAACCGTCAAATTTCCATTCGTTCTTCAATATTCCGTTTACGAGGAATTTATTACCCGTGGCAGGCACACCCGATATTTCGTTGAAAGAGGTCATGAATGTCTTAACGCCTGCATCTACAGTAGCCTTGAACGGCGGCAGGTAGGTCTCGCGAAGCACGCGCTCGCTCATGTCGACTGTATTGTAATCACGTCCGGCCTCAGCAGCGCCATAGGCGGCAAAGTGTTTGGTACAGGCAAGAATTGTATTGTTTAAAGAAAGGTCATTGCCCTGGAAGCCTTTTACACGAGCGTAAGCCATTTTAGAACCCAAATAGGTATCTTCGCCAGAACCTTCTGACACACGACCCCAACGCGGGTCGCGGGCAATGTCTACCATCGGTGCAAACGTCCAGTGGATGCCCGATGCTGCAGCCTCATCAGCAGCTATGCGCGCCGAAAGCTCTGCGCCTTCCAGATCCCAGCCGGCGGTTTCGCCCAGTGTTATTGGGAATATCGTCCTATAGCCGTGGATCACATCATAGCCAAACAGCAATGGTATCTTCAGCCTTGAGTTTTCCAGATTGAGCTTTTGAAGTTCACGTGTATATTTTACACCTGTGGCATTAAGTATTGAGCCAACATTCCCTTTTTTAATTTCGTTGATGAAGTTATCGCCACCCTTGGGCCCCGTTACGGTACCATCGGCAGTGAACTGCACCGTTTGGGCAATTTTTTCATCAATGGTCATTTTTGCCATAAGTTCTGCAACAAACTCATCGCGGGGTTTTATTTTTTTGTCGGCTTTTTTCTTCTGCGCATGCATTGATACTGAAAAAGCCAGTAAAAGGAGTAAGGTCGTGTTAAATCTCATTTTAGTATATTTCGAATTAGATGTTTTGAAAAAAAGACCGTCCTCCGCCATTGGCAAAAGACGGTCCTGAAAAAGAATTGCTATGAAAAAATCCTAATCATTCTAAATTAAAATCCATGCTGTGTTGAATGGAAACCAAGGTTAAGCAACCCCTGCTTCACTTCCGGCGCCTGCATGAACAGGTTCCACAGCATACCTGTGCGATGGTTCTCTATCATTGGCACTATCGTTCCCTGATCTATGGCAAGGTAGCGCGGTGTAACCCAGTTGTAATGGATACTAAAGGCATCAAACGGGCCGGCTACACCTATAAGCCTTGATTTCCAGTCGGCATCCTCGTATACGAACCGCAGCATTTTCATTGATTCTTCCGGTGTATAAGGGAAGGATGATAACGCTGCCGTAGGGCTTATGATACCTTTGTCATTTACGGGTGAATGTGCATCGTAGCCCGTAGTGCCGTTCGGGTTGCGGCTATAGCTTGCGGTAAGCCCCCATACTTTGTCGCTATATCCTGTCCATCCTATTGGGTTGGCAACAGAATAAGCATGCTGTATTTTTGCATGGTTCTGCACCAGCGTCCAGTAATTGGCATACTGATCACTCAATCCTCTCGGATCCATCCCCAGGTAAGAATAATGCGACCAGAACATTGGGCCTACATTGCCATTGGCACCATTATAGCTTAGCACAACCGGCAGGTTATAGCGTTGCCCGTTGTTCACTATAGCGCCATTCCTCGCCCAACCTTCATGATAGGCGGCGGCATCTACAGGGTGTGTAGTCGATGCAGCTGCCATGATATAAGTAATGAGGCATTCATTATAGCCTTCAAGCTTAAAGTTGATCTGCCATTCGTATTGCGGCGACCAGTGCCAGTACAGCGCGTGCTCGCCGCCTTTGGTATACCAGTCCCATTCCACGCCTTTCCATAGGTCGTCGGCCTGCTGGGCAAGGGCCTGTTCTTCCTCGCTGCCATTTTTAAAATATTCGCGCAGGCATATCAGCGCTTCGCATAAAAATGAGGTCTCTACAAGGTCGCCGCCGTTATCCACGGTACCAAATGGTATCACATGCCCGGTTGTGCCGTTCATCCAGTGCGGCCAGGCACCATGGAACCTGTCAGCATTCTGTAAAAAGTTAAGTGCAGTCTGTAGCCTCGTGACTGCTTCGCCCCTTGGCACAAAGCCACGTTCTATGCCTACGAGGATAGTCATCAGGCCAAAGCCCGAGCCGCCTGTAGTCACTATCTGGGCATCGTTGCCGGGATCATCGGTATGGTACCTTTCGCGTGCCAGCTTTGAATTCGGTTCGGCATAATCCCAGAAATATTTAAGCGCATCTTTCTGCGCAAGGTCCAGGATTTGCTCGTCGGTCATTGTTTCCCCTACCGGAGGGGTAGTATTATTATCGCCATCCTTACTGGAATCGCACGATGCGCACGAAATGCATAAAGTAAGAATGATGGCTAAATGGTAAATTTTCACTGTGAAATGTTTTTTGATGATGATTTTTTGGAAATTTATTTTGGAATTACAGTATAGTTGGGGACATACTGTCCCGATGAAATCGGGATAAAAATACCCGGCAGCAATGCTGCCGGGATTTCTAAATAATAAGTTTAATTACCTTCCTGCAGACTCAAGCTGGTAAAGAGCCCTGACATCTGAAAGGATAAGCGCTTTTTTGTAAACACGTATCTCATCTACTTCTCCTTTAAGAGCTCCGTTCCATGTTTCTACATTTGTTCCATTTGCTATACTTGGAAGAGCACCGATAATTGGGTGGGATGGCTGAAAAAATGCAATTGGCAATGGCAATGCCACCGTGTTATTGTTTGTTCTGTCTTCCCATGCAGGATTTGATATTTTTTCACCATTTACATACATTGCAACTTTAGCTGTATTGCCATCATAAGTAAACACGATGTGTGCCCATTGTCCACCAATTTTGTTAGGAAAGGCAGCATGAAGAGGCGTTGTACCATTGTTGGCAGCATTATCTGATATCATCCACGATTCCATTTTTGTCATGTTTACGCAGTCACCATTGAAATCGGTTCCGTCTGGTTTCATAAAGTGGTATTCCGCTTTCATCTGGATTGAGTCACTTGACACCAGGCCGTGTGTATTACCAAAAAGAGCAAGATTACCTACGTTACCGTTTGGCCCTCCTGCAAATGAAATAATAGGAGATATAGTGCTCACTGCATCGGGTGTAGTTTTTTGGTTTGTTATTTTAGCCCAACAGCTTATTGTTATACCAGTATTAGATCCGTTTAGTGCCGCAATCGATGGATAGTCCAGGAATCCTGAATTTAAATGCAAACCCTGTCCCTTTTTTCCTTCAATCCATGAAGCTCCTACCGTATTTGAAGGCATTGTAGAAGATTTTTCTTCCTTGCCGTCACCATTAAGTGGCCAATAAGCTAAAAGGTCAGAAGCTGCTACTTCGTCTGCGCTATTGTATCCCCCAATTGGAGGAAGGCTTCCACCTGAATCATCGCTTCCGCAAGAAGTTAATAATACGCCCGAAGTCGCCATCAGGGCATAAGCAAAAATTTTGATTGTTTTCATAGTAAAAATAAATTAAAAATTAAGTTAGTATTAGTATCCGTTGTTTTGAATTAATCTTCCACCGCTTACTGTTATAGCCGATGCCGGTAAAGGGAAAACTTCATGTTTACCAACCACAAAGGTTTTGCCATCGGCTGCCATTGCCGCTGCTGCCTGCCCGGTACGCACCAGGTCGAACCAACGGTCGTGCTCCATTGCCATTTCCCAACGCCTTTCTTTGTAAAGCTGCTCCATCGTAAGTCCCGATATTTCTGCCAGGCCGGCCCGCACACGCAATTGGTTAATAATATCCTCAGCTTCTCCGGTATTACCTGTTTGCATTCCTGCTTCGGCACGTATCAGTAAAATGTCACTGTATTTCAGCAGCCTTAAGTTCTTGGCTGTGTTGCCTTTATCACCGTTCCATGATTCGGCAAGGCTGCTTTGGTAAGCTTTGTAGTTATAGCGGGGATTGTTTAATGTAGACGGCGCAACAAAGCCATCCCATAAAGTTGAAGGAATGTACATGATTGTAGCTTCTCTCCTCAGGTCGCCCGGCTCATAAGAGTTGCTCAGCCCGAGTGATGGTGTGTTAAAGCCCCAACCCAAATCGGGAGTACCCCTTGGTCCCTGCACATTGCAGTAATCTACAAGCCCTTTTGTGAGCGTAGCCTGAACCTCAAAAACCGACTCCTGCTTGTTCTCCCCTACTTCGCGCCATACATCGGCATAATTTGGCAACAGGCCGTATTGTCCCGAGCTGATCACGTTGCCCGACATGGTATAGGCTTCATTCCATTTTTGCTGGTACAGGTATACCTTTGCCAAAAGTCCCTGCGCAGCGCCCTGTGTGGCACGCCCCAGGTCGGCATCTGCATATTGCCCTTTCAATGGAAGCTTTCCTATGGCATCAGTAAGGTCGGCCTCTATCTGTGCATATACTTCTTCTTTAGATTTTTTGGTAAATACCTGTGCGTTGATAGCTTCGGTATCGTTCAGATCGATGCTGGTTGTTACCAATGGCACACCGCCAAAACAACGCACAAGATCGAAGTACCAAAAGGCACGCAGGAATTTCACCTCGCCTATCAGCCTGTTCTTAAGTGTTGGGTCTATACTCAGCTGCTCCAGGTATTTCAGGGCGTTATTGGCACGATAAATACCTTCGTAACGGCCATTATAGACATCCTGGAACGATATATCATTGGCATCAAAAGTCAGGGCGTCCATCTTTTGCTTATCGGTACCTGTATCGCTTGGGGTCGAACCTTTGTCAGCATCATCGCTGGTAATGCTCGTAATGCCTATCCACGAAAAGGAGTACATGTTATAATCAAGCATTTTGTTATATACGCCGTTTACCAATTGCACCGCATTGTCAGGATTGTTCAAAAAGTCCTGCTCGTTGATAACATCCTGCGGATTTACGTTAAGGTCGTCATCGCAGGAAACCATTATGGCTGAAGCCGAAAGCAATCCTGCAAGCAATCTATATGTAAATTTTCTGTTCATTTTTAAAGTATTCATTTTCATAGCAGTTAGAAGCCTATATTAAGACCGAATAAGAATGTTTTATTTGTTGGATAAGCATCCAGCTCTATACCGGCTGTCCCAAGCGGGTCGCCCCCATTGTTACCTACCAATTCAGGAGAGTAACCACTGAATTTGGTAAACAAGAAAGGGTTGACCGCCGTAGCATATATCCTTACCTTATCCAGCTTTTCAAATAATTTTGGCAATGTATATCCGAGGGTAATGTTGTTTATCCTTAAATAATCGCCTTTTTCAATAAAGTAAGTAGAAGCCCTTGGCACGTCGTTGGACGGTTTCGGGTTGTGCGCATTTGGATTGCCCGGCAGCCAGAAATTCTCCAATACGGCGTTTTCTACATTTTCACCCCCAAAACGCTGAGCCTTTTTACCGTTATACAACTTGTTGCCTCCTACACCGTAACCATCAACCGAAAGATCGATGCCTTTGTAGGATACGCCCACATTAAAGCCATAGGTTACTGTAGGGAGGTAGGAGCCCGCCGCTACACGTTTATCGCTATAGGTAAAACCGCCATCGCTGTTAAAGCCGGTTACATCATACACATAGAATGTTCCTAAAGGCTGGCCTACAAGCACCTGCTTGGTAGTCTGGCCATTGCCAAGGCTTCCGCCAACATAGTCACTAAACAGCGGATTGTATACAGCCGATAGCTCATTTTTGTTGTGTGATATATTACCACTTACCCAGTAGTTAAAATCTGTACCAATATTGTCCGACCACTTAAGGGAAAGCTCCACACCTTTGTTGGTAACTGCCCCGGCGTTAAGCGGGACTGTTTGCGGTGATAGTACGGACGGCACTGCTATCGGGAGAACGATGTTATCATTTTTCCTGCTGTAATAGTCAAATGTACCGGTAAGCCTTTGGTCGAGGACTGAGAAATCAAGCCCTAAATCGATCTCCTTCATTACGCCCCAGGTAAGGTTAGGGTCTATCTGGTACGGTATGTTAGAACCCGGGTTAATTACCTGGCCGCTGCCAAAAGCATAATTATAGCCGCTTCCGAAGATGATACTGTTTTGTGAATTTCCGGTATACCCGTTACCCACCTCACCATAGCCTCCCCTTAATTTAAGGGTGTTGATGAAGCTGATTTCCTTCATAAAATCTTCTGACGTAATTACCCATCCTGCCGAAACCGAAGGAAATGTTGCGGTACGGTGGCCCGGTGCAAAAGCGCTTACGCCCTCACGCCTTATTGAACCTGAAAACAGGTACTTGCCTTTATAGTCATATTCGCCCCTGGCAAAGTAGGCCACTGAAACTATTGGGGTGCTGCTGCTATTCTGAACCGTAGTGCCCGGCGCTATAACGCCGTTCGCCGAAGAAAGGTCAAGATTCCAGTAGTTCGATTGCACTGGCACATTGTTACGGGTACCGTTAAGGAATTCCGATATATTGAAAGTAGAACGGTTCATACCTGCCACTACTGTTATAGTATGATCGTCTGCAATTGTCTTATTAAAAGTCAGATAGTTATCCCAGTTCCAGCGGTAGTTGCTGCTGCGGCGCTGCTGCAGCGTGTTGGTGTAAGTATTGAAGTTATCCACATCCAGGCCCGGATTCTGGGAAAGGTAGATATCGCTGTTCGGTGTAAAAGTGTAGCCCCTCGCCCAGTTGGCAGTGGCACCAAAGTTTGAGTTAACCTTAAGCCAGTCAGTGATTTGGAGCTCGCTATTAATGGATCCTGTAAGAGCCGTGTTGCGCTCCTGTTGATTGTAGTAATACAACTGTGCTACAGGATTGGCAACGTTGTTGTAACGCTGGCCGGTAATGTCATTAAAGCCCTGATCGTTGACCACTGGTATCGCCCACCTTCCATTAGCATATTTTACAGGCATTATTGGCGACTGCTTATAGGCATTGGTAAATGCACTTAACGGTTTTGGTGTATTATTGGTGAGTGAAAGGTTAACAAAAGGTGTTATCTTCAGCTTGCTGTCGAGCATTTTGAACTCATTCTTCATGATAACGTTCGTCCTTTCAAAAGCGGTACCATTTAGTATACCTTTCTCCTTATAATTGCTGGCGCCAAAATAGTAATTAGCATTTTCTGAAGCGCCTGATAATGAAACGGAGTTGCTCATTACCTCTCCGGTACGTGTTATCTCATCGAGCCAATCGGTATTATAAGGCTGGTTGAAATTAAAATAATCGGAAGATCCAAGTGCAGTGTTGTTATAATACGCATAGCGGTAACTATCGGCCAGGTCTACCTTACGCTGAATGAACTTTTGGCCGTAGTAAGAATCGTAAGTCACTTTTACCTGTCCTACCTTACCTTTTTTTGTGGTAATAAGCACAACGCCATTTTGCCCTTTTTGTCCGTAAATAGCCAGTGATGACGCATCTTTCAGGATATCTATAGTAGCAATATCGCTTGGGTTAAGGCCATTTATGCCCCCGGATTCCACCCCATCAATGACATATAACGGATCACGAGCGCCTGTAAGCGTACCCAACCCGCGGATGCGTATCGTTGGCTGCCCACCCGGCTCATCATTAGTAACAATATTTACACCTGCAGCTTTACCCTGTATGGCCTGAATGGCAGACTGGGCCGGTGTCCTGACAATATCCGCTGCCTTGATCTGGACTACAGAACCTGTAATCGCACCTGCTTTTCTTGTTCCATAACCTATAAGTACTACTTCGGTCATTTGGTTGTCAAAAAAGACGGAATCGTTAAAAACAGAATCGTTTACAACCTGCTGTGGGGTTGGCGGAACCTGTGCGAATGCAAATGCTCCTGTCAGTAAAAAAGTAATATTGAGTACTGTTTTCCTCATGGTATATTGAATAAAAATTTATCTAATACCAAATTTAGGAAACTAAAACGTTGTAGTAACTTTATAACATACCTTACTACACTACATCAATTACGCAAAAATTATATATAATTAATTATAAATAAGTAATTTACAATATCAACATACACATCATATAAAGACTATATGATGTAGTGATGATGTATAAAGAGTATATAATAATCTAAGATATTTTATAAGTATTGTATAAAAATATGACTTTTCTATATATTTATCATAAACTTATAAAGGCTTTCTTCGGCTCCTATGTCGAGTTTTTTACGCAGCCTGTACCGGTGAAGTTCTACTCCGCGGAAAGATATATTCATCAATGGCGCTATTTCCTTTGATGAAAGGTTCATCTTCAGGTAGATTGAAAGCTTGATATCTTTTGCGGTAAGTGCCGGATATTTTTTTGATAGCTTTTCTACAAACTCTTCATGGCTTTTCATAAGATTCTTTTCAAAGTTGAGCCACTCATTCTTATTGATCGCATTTGTTTTAAGGATTTTCCGGATACGTGACTTGACGTGATTGCCATCTGACTCCGAATCTAACACTTCCTGGATGCTTTCTATCATTTCACTATGCTTGGCAATAGAAAGCGATTTCCCTGCAACCTCGGATGCTTTGCTTTGCACTTCCATCTCCAGCATGTGCTTTTCATATTCCTGCTGCCTGAGCTTATTTTCCGCCTCCATTTCCAGCTCAAGTATCTGCCTGCGGTGCTTGAGTTCTTCCTCGTTCAGCCTGATCTTCTGGTTATACCTCACTTTATTCCAACGATAGTACAAGAAGAATATGCCTGAAATAGCAAGTACATATACTACAATCATTAAAAATGAAAAATACCACGGCCTGCTCACCCTGAAGTTATAAGAAGCGACCTTTACATATTTGACACCATCATTGTAGTACACAACAATCTCCTGTTTTCCGCTCGCCAGGTTATTCAAAGTAAGGCTTCCGTTCCCTACAGACACATAATTATCATCGTTAAGCCTGTAAAACAGGTCGGGTCGATTGTACCCGAAATATCCCGAGATTATGTTAACCTGTACGGGCTGGTTATACTTGATGTCGGTAGTTGCGTCAATTGGCGATCCCTGGTAAAAAGCTTCAATGGTAATCTTATGCTCTTTCAGCCTGTCACCTCCGGGCCCGAAGGCAAGAAAACCATCGTCGAGATTTAGCAGCAGGCGGTTGCCATCTTTGCTAAGCTGCGTGTTTTCCATGATGAGGCGGCCCTGGTAATATTTTTCAGGGAACAGCTTCCAAACGAACTCCTTTTCGGATTTGGATATAGTATACAGCCGCCCATCTTTAATCACCATGAAATTGTCATCGTCTATAGGGATGATATCCGAAATATTACGAAAAGCATCATTAAACGGGGCGTTTTTTTCCAGCCTGCCTGAGATGCTGTTATACGTATACCAGGCATTATTAATAAGGAATAAGATCTCATTCCTGAAATTGAATATCTTAACCCCATAATCGCTATTGATGTTATTTTTTGCTGATATATTCTCAACGCGCTTTACATTAAAGGAGGCATCATACGTTATCCTGTAAAGGCTCCTGTAGTTATCTGCGGCCCAGAGCTCACCGGGCTTGTTCTGGGCAATATTCCTGATGGGTTTGGTAATACTGTCGAGTATTTTCCATTTGGACAGGTCGTTTATATCCTTATAGACTGCTATACCCGAATAATTCGCCTGAAAATACGCACCATCATAAGTGCTCTTCAGGAACTTCCATCCCCCGTTTACCGGATTGACCCATTTAAGGGCGCTGCCTTTATAAACAAAGGTACCATCATTATGCCCGATAATGAACTCACTGCCATTCTTATAGATGTCCCACACCTGGCCCTGGGAGTTGGGTATAGCTTCGAGCTGCTTATTATCGTAGGTAAAAATACCGTGGTTGGTTACACATAAATAACCATTATCTGTCGTGGAAAGCGAATATACCGAACCCAGGATTCCTGAAGTATCCGAAAAAATGGAGACCGGCGAGTTGACCTCTATATGCGATATTCCATTATCAAGGCCGAGCCAGATGTCTTTTTCCCTATCGAGCGTAATAGACAGGACGGCATTGTTCTTAAGGGCATTTTTACGGTTTATATTCTTGTATTCACCCGTATTGAGGTTGATGATATAAAGCCCCTGAAGTCCCGTACCAATTGCCAGCGTATTCTGGTCAATAAATTTGGCTACAAGTATCACATCGCTTTTCAGCAGGTCGTTCACCCTGCTCTTCCACGGAATAAGCCTGCTGCCATTCGCAATATAAACACCATTGTTTTTAGAAAAGATATAGATGTCGCCCCTGTTCTTCTCCATCCCGTGGATGACATTCCCATTCAGTTCGGCCCAGCCTTCTGCACTGCGAAAGGTTTTGCCTTCCATTACATAAATGCCATTGCGCACCGATGCTACATAAATAGTATCATCTATAAGGTAGCAATATGATATCTGGGACGGGAATTTTACTTTTTCAACCGATTTGCCATTATGAATGTATATCTCATTGAACGATTGAAAATAGATGTTTCCTTTGTGCTTAAAAACTTTCCATATCTCCTCATTATCGGCATTCCCAAGAAAGAGGCCCTTATCTTTGGATAACGAGGTATATTCCATTTTCCCGCGCTTTCGCTGCCAATAGCCGAATTCTTTATAGGATCCGCAGTAAATCCTATCACCGTCTACAAATACCGAGCGTATGATAGTCTTATTTGGGAGCGCATATTTTTCCCATTTAACGCCATTATACCTGAGGAAGAAATGGTTGTTGGCAAAATACATTGCGTTGTCGGTTCCCTGCACCGCGTTCCAAACCTGGTTATCGCCCAGATATTCTGATTTGGTGAAGTTTTCAACGAAAGGCAGAAGTCCCTGCGCCTGTATTACTACAGAAGCGAACAGGAAAACCGATAACAGGAATCTTTTTAAGGGCATTTTCTCAGAATTACTTCTCAAATTTAAAAAACTAATCCCAATAAAGCCCAAAATAAAAAATGCCCCTATACTTGGGGCACTGTTTCTTTTTGTTCTACATATCCTTCGAGATAGCTGAATCTTTTGGCGAGATGCCCTTTTTCGGTTATCTTCGCCCTGTTCAGTATGCCATCCTTATCACCGTTATAGAAGGCCGGGATAACATGTTTAAGGAACATTTCCCCAAAGCCTTCGGTAGCATCCCTTGGGAGTTCGCATGGCAGGTTGTCAACAGCCATAACCACAATCGCAGCCGGGTGCTGCATATCTACTTCTTTATTTTCTGAAGGGTAATAGCCGTAGAATGGTTCCGCTATGGTAGAAGACCGTACCGTACATGCCAGCGGGCCATCTACGTCACAGGAAATATCGGCTACGACCTTAATTTTATTATCTTTTGATTTCAGCATATCCTGAGAAAGGATTACCGGCGCATCATTTCCGCAAAAATGACCTGCAATAAAAATATCGGACACCTTTGTGAAACGTTCAAAGTCAGAACTGTAATCCTTCGGGTTATTGTAAAAATCTTTGTTATCAAGCTTCTTTCCGTCTTTCCTTTTGTTGTACTCCAGTACATCTATCTGTACATATACCGGAACGTCATACGACTTTGTAAGGAAATCATCAGCAGACACTTCTTTTATTTTTATGGCATCAAGTATTTCTTTAGCGCCCATGCCTACTTTACCTTTCCCTGTAAGTACAATCTTTAGCGGCGGCAGCGTTATCCTTTTCAGCCTGGCTACGAGGGCATCCTTGTCCTGCAGCGTTTCAGCTTTCGGAAGGCTGAACAGGTCGTATTTTATTCCGAATCCCCTGAAACCATTATAAGCGCCTACATTGCCTGCATACCTGCCGAAGCCGATAAGCCTTTTGTTATTAGCATCAACAATCGTCTCGTGGTCATACAACTCGATGTCATTGTCGATAACAGCCTGTAATAACTTTTGGTTGTGCGACTGTTTTTTTATTGTGTGAGAGAAGAAAAAATATTTTTTCTCAGGTATGAGTGCATTTACAGGAACTTCTTTTACCCCGATAAGCACATCACAATCCGTCATGTCGTTACTTATCTCAAACCCAAGCGCCTCATATTCCTCATCTTTAAAGATGCGTATATCAGACGATTCCACTTTAATTTCTGCCTGCGGATACATTTCTTTAAAGGCTTTCAGCATCTTTGGTGAAAATACTGCCCTTTTATCCGGCGGCGACTTTCTTTCCTTTATTATCCCAAACTTCATAGCAATCTCAACTTTAAATGCGACATTAATTGTTAGGCTCAGTAAAACGAAAACGTTATATCTTAAAAATATCACTTATACCTACCAAAATCTGCCCAAATATAACAGTAATTGCGCTTTTAAGCAATTATTATTTTAAAAATAAATCATTATATTTGCACCATATTATCTGGTATTGTTTTTGTATACCAAATCTATAGATTACTGGGGTCGACTGGTTTTGACAGCAGGCCGAAACAGACAGTAAGCACGTCGGGAAATGAGGCTGTTCCCGTATATCATTGCCTTAAACATTTAAACGGCGAAAATAACTACGCTCTTGCTGCTTAATCTGAATTATAGTAAGAATTAGCCACGTCCCTGCAAGGCAGGGAGGCGGGATTCTCCTGAAAAGCCCCGGTATGCGGCGTTTCGATTAGGAGAACCGTAAATGTATACCTGGATGCCTTTCCGCTTCGTGGGGGCATCGAGACTAAGAAGCTAAGTAGTGTGTGGCAGTTTCCGGCCTTGCACACTAACGAAAACCCAAGCGGAAACTAAGCGTGTAGAAAGCTCTTTGCTTCCCTGTTTGGACCCGGGTTCGATTCCCGGCGATTCCACGAAGACGGTTTAAGGCATACTTTTCAAAGTTGCCAAAAACACACAAAACGTCCCGAAAGCCTATAAAGCCTGCAAATTTTAATATTTGCAGGCTTTTTTATTTTCCCGGCAACGCGCAAAATTTTCAAAAGTGGCCAAAGTTCCCGGGGCAAATTCGGAAACAGACAGCAACTACTCTTTTATGAATTTTCCAAACCAATTGCCTTTGTCGGTTTTTAAAACAATGTTGTAAACCCCTTTTGCATAATTAGCAGTTTCAACCTGAGCGATTTCTTCATTACTTTTAAAAACTACCTGCCCGAGCATATTGGAAATAGTACATCCGGTAACTTTTATATTGCTGTTGTAGGGCAGCTTTATGCTAAGGACATCTTTGGCCGGATTTGGATATACAGTTATTAGCTTCTTATAAGCATCCATTTCATCAATGCCTAAGCACCCGACCGTGATGTGCAGCACTGTAGTAACTGTTATGCCGCATTCGTTTTCCATTTCACAGGTGTAATTACCCGAATCGGCTACAGTGATATTTGGAAAGCTCAAAATACCTGAACTTTGAAACGGTACAACTTCACCATTCTTTTTCCACACATAAGATGTTGCATTAGTATTTTGGACATCAAAGCTAAAAGGAGTGTTTTCGCATGGATTAAAGGTGTCTGTAACAAACTCATGGTAGGAGGGCTTGCGGCATATTTCGATCAAAGATTCTGTGACATTGGCATTAGGAGGTAAAGGGGTTCCAAACGGTGTAGGCATGATTACAGAATTATCGGCAGGGTTAAACTGAAAAACCCCGAATGAGGTAACCCCGAAATAATTTCCTGTCGATGCCCTCATAATATAATTTGGATTTGCTCCTGTAAATAAATTGGGCGGGTTTTGCTGCGTTCCGAAATCATGTAGTTTCGTAATGGCATTTGTAGCAGGTGTATATTCAAACAGCGTACCACGGTGCTCTGTGTAGGTTACATCATTGATGGTTACATAGCTAATGCCGCCGTTTTGACAAACGCCATACAGCTTGCCATTATCTGCGTTAAATGTGGCTTGTGGCCCGCTGCCCAAATTGTCTCCATTAAATTCGATTTTCTTTGTTAGCGTGTTCGTATTGATATCAAACTCAAGTATCGTCCCATCACCTGGCATGGCGTTACCCCCCCCTCTGTAATATTAATTAATTTGCCAGGGGTTGTTTCTATAAATTCACCACTAAACCTGCCACCCTCGCTCCCATCGCATTTTAATTGGTATACCTGCTGTATGCTATTCCCGTTAATATTTACTTTGATAATGGTACCAAAGTTATTTGGCCCTACAGAACTAACTCCGGGGCAAAATGAATCTCTTGTTGTACAGTATAAAAAACCGTTAGAAGCTTTGAATAATTCGCTGTCTATGCTGTATCCGGCAGCCCCTGTTAAAAATGTAAAGGTTTCTGTTGCTAAATCAAAACAAAAGACCCTGTTTGAAACAGAGCCATAAAGCTTTCCGGCTACAGGTTCTGTTACACCGGCACCATAGATATAACTTGGAGCCTGTGTGTCAAAATAATGCACCACCCTGTATTTATCAAAAACCAGGTCATATTCATACAAGACACCATTCCCGTTTGCAATAACACCTCCAGAAGTATTACCTCCTGCCACTGTTATCCCGTATAGCTTACCGTTTGACGCTAAAAATAATTTCCCTTTTGGTGTTTTTCCGGTTGAAAAGTCTAAGAATTCATGGACAATCGTTGGGTTTTGGCCATTGATGTCATATTTTATCATATTACCATTGTATCCGGTAGCATTCTCGCTACCCCTATTTACGCCCCAAAGCTCTTTTTGCGAATAACAATTACAGGTGCAAATTAGTAAACCTATTATAAGTACTATTTTATTCATAGCATACAGATTTCAATTTTCCAAATCATAACATTGTAAAAATAAGAAACTTTGGCATTTGCATGCCAAAGTTCCTTTTTAAATTGTAGATTAAACTATTTGATAATAATTTTTTTAGCTTCTTTTTGACCATCGATATCTAATACTATGATATAAGAACCTTTGGCTAATGCTTCACCTTTAATATTATTTTCTCCACTTTGCAGGTCATATCTACTGATTTCTTTACCGGAAACATCATATATGCTGGCTGTAGCTTTTTGATTGAAACCAGGAATCTTTATAAAGAAATTACCTGTATTTGGATTAGGATAGACTTTGATGTCATCATCGCCGGAATCAGGTCCTGATCCCTGGGCTACGCGCTGTGTATGCGTACCTGCAGATGAGCAGAGGCGTGTTGTACATCCTCCTGATGTTACATTTACACAAACTGTAACTGATCCCGGGGAAACAACCGGGCCGTTTAGAGAGAAGTTATTAGCCGTTGCGCCTGCTACAGCAGAACCATTTACAAACCATTGGTATGTAGCGCTTGGAGGAGGCGTTATTACAAAGTAGCTATCAGGATTTCCCGCGCTAAAAGATGTGAACAGCTGTGCGCCATTGGCAGAAACAGTAACCGATGTTACACTTGTAGCAGCAGCGCCACAACCACTGTTATGTGTAATAGACAGATTGTAAGTACCTGCGGCAAGTGCATTCGTGTTAAATGTAAGGATATTAGGAGATGTAAAGGTCACGCCTCCTGTAATGTAATTGCTGCCTCCTCCTGTAGGAATAAGCGTAGCTGTATAAGTACCCGAAAGCGGATTAGTAAATGTTACAGAATTGGTACCCGGTACACCTACGCTAAAGCAGCCGGCTACTACGCCTGTAGGTGCTGCGGCACTATAGCCTATAGTAGTAGAGGCTGAGCTGTTACAGCCTACAATACCATTTGCCGTTACAATTACAGTTCCATTTAGTGTTGCTGTTGTACTGGCTGGGGTGACTGTTATTGAATTGGTAGTAGTGGTGAAACTGGACGCGGTCCAGCCAGACGGGAACGACCAGGTATATGTTGCGCCCGGTGTAGCTGCACAAGTATAGGTTTGAGAGGTCAATGCACCCTTAACAACACATGCCGGCCCACTTATGGTTGGCGTTACAGGCCGTACCCTGAAGGTATAGGTAATATTGCCTGTACAGGCAGTTGATCTAGCCGTTAGTGTATACGTTCCGGTAGTTGCCCCGGCAGCTACGTTTACAGCTACTGTAGAGTTAGGTGTTGAAGGTGCCAGTGTAACCCCTGTGCCAGAAGGTGATATGGTCCAGGTGGTTGGGTTGGCTGCGGCCGAAGTACTGATGGTAAACATATTATTACTGCTTCCCGGAAACAAGCAGGTAGTACCGGCAATAACAGGGGAAATGGCTACCGGAGCTGCAAATGAACGGTTGATCTGATACTGGAATGTTAACGGATCACAAGGTGCGTTGCCAACCGTTAAGGTTAATACGCCAGGGTTATTAAAACCATTTGTATCTATGGTCACAGTATAATTATTACCGGACACTAACACAGGTGTACCAACAATCCAGCCGGTATTGGGTGCAGTCCATGTGCAGGTATTAGGAGAACTGTAATTAATTGTAAATGTAGCAGAAGATCCGGTTGGTGCACAAAGTGGCATAATTGTAGAAAGAGGTGTTGTTGTAGTTCCTACCGTTGGTTCAGAAGGTGCATCACCTATATCTTTTGTAACACATGTTGTTCCCAGTGTTCCATTTACGGATGTTCCCGCATCCCATGGGTTGGCCCTGCCCAAGCAGCATTTAATGGTAAATGCGCCCGAAGCAATGGGTGTAAACGTAATAGAGCTATTATCGGCAGAGTAGTAAGTAGAATTTAATACAGAGGGGGGCATCCCAGTCCAGTAATACTGGTCAAAACCAATATTGTCACCGGCATTGTCACTTGCTACCTGATCAACGGAAAAAGTACACGGAACCCCGCCCTGTACGCATGCGGGGCCTACAATTGGAGGTGCTGTTGTATAGGTCTTATAAACTTCGAATGTAAGGCTGTAGCCACTACAGGCACCAGCGTTATATCCTATGCTCACAGTACCTTTACTTTTACCCAATTTTGAAGCGGGAGTTCCCGCTGCACCTTCTGACCCACGCAGGAATTTATTATACGACTGTATGCTCAATGAAGATACTGCACCGGCAGATTGCGTTGGCGGAGTTGGCGGTATATTCGTTGTTGTTGTTACCGAAAGATCGCCCCGTAAGCTCCATCCCGTCAACGTATAGCCACCCGGGGTAGTTACTGTAAATGTTCCGCCGGCAAAGTTATCCGGCATGGCTACTACGCCTCCATTCCCAACCTGGTTCAGGGCAATAGATCCACCGGTTCCCGCTACTTTAACAGTACAGCCTGCCGGTACTGTCACGACTTGTGCAAAACTCGCTGTCATACCAAATAGTACAACTAAGAACGCAACAAATGATTTCTTGAAAATTGTGTTTAATTGTTTCATTAATTCTAAATTTAAAGTTCAACCTAATAGTCCTTATACATGCTGCTTTGGCGGGCAGGATCCATGATAAGAAAACAATGCTTTATTTAGATTCCCGAAAGTGCTACTTTGAATATTGATATGCCTGCGCTTTATTACTGTAAGCGAAAAGAGAATGGAACCGGGCAGCTGAAACCCAAGCATCACGCTACAGTGTTATTATCTTCCAAACTTACCTACAAGATGCGGATAAAGAGTTATCAAAATCCTGCCTAAGTTTTTAAAAATCAATCCTTTTTACTGAAATGCTTCAGTTGGAAATAAATCAAAAAACAAGCTTTGGGCTGACAGAACGAATTTGACCTGTACCTTGCTGAGCCGCACCGAAACGATATTCTGTCGGGCTTACGGTTGTATTCTTTTTAAAAAAAGTGCTGAAAGAGGGTACCGTAGCAAAGCCCAACTCTTCTGTAATTTCTTTAATGGGTAGCGCCCTGTCCTCTAAAAGCGGCTTAGCCTTAGATATAATTACTTCTTCTATACATTGCTTTACTGTTTTTTTACGGCGCTGCCTCACTATTTTATTAAGATGGCCCGGCGTGACACAAAGTTTATCCGCATAAAACTTTACCTTATGCTCCCTGTCTGCATGCTGATGAAGAATATCAAAAAAGCGCTGTACGAGTTTTTCTTTCCTGTCGTGATTTGAAAGAATTTCTTCATTGCTTTCAAAATAAACTGCCGCTATTTCGTAAATAAGCTGGATAAAACTTAACTGGATAAACTCAATATAGAAGCGCGAAGTGCTGCTAATTTTCCTGTCAAGGACTTTACAGGTACGGTGCAAAGATTCATATTGCAGGGGTTTTGCATGCAATACCCAAAATGATGTATGCGCAATTGATTGTAATTGCTGCCACAGTGAGCTGTTAAACAAATTTGTAGCAGCATACGACTTTTTAAAAATGCAGCATTGAACAGATATATTACCTTCCGGTTTGGATACTCCGCACAATACACCGGGGGAAACGATAATTACATTACCAGCACATAACTGATAGTTAACATTATTAAGGTTAACATGAAGTATTCCGGACTTTACTAGGAGAATTGAAAAAAACTCAAGTGTAAACTGCTTATCTGTCGTATTAGAAATTTTACATTTAAAAATCGTAATACCATTGCACTCAAGCTGGTCAAGCTTTTTTGTGCTGTTTATGAGATGATGCATCATAAGGTGTGGATTATGATATTACTTTTCCTTCTTAATATAGGATGATGCGCAAAAAAATATATTTGCAGCTGCCACTAAAGAGAGTACATATACTATTCCCCGTAAGCTGTCCAGCTTTTCACCTTCCTGCTTTGAATAGGCCACTAAGGCATCATAGCCTGCCAGTTTTATAACTACGATCAGGCCGGTGAGGTTCAACCCGATTATTAAGAAGCTACAGATGCGCCTGATCAGAGCCTCATTACGATATATCCAGACAAACATTAGTTACCATTGTTATAAAGTCCTCCGGCTAACGACATGATAATGGCTTTGCCCGGTCCTTCCTGCGAACCGTATATAGCGCTTGTAAGGCTGCCTCTGGACATGCGCCAGTCTTTATCCTTACCTTTCTTCCTGTCATAAAAAGCAGCATAACGCGCTATAGAGGTGGTAGTCAGGATAATTTTACGTTCTGATTCCGGTAATGCAGTGTTTCCAATAATTCCGGATTCGTAAGCTACTATAAGGTTATATATGGCCTCATAGGAAGATGCATTAGACTCTAAGTCAAAAATATTATCAATAATACCATTTAGGTTATTTTGTGAAGCAGCTGATAAAGAGCTGTTAGATAATACCTGAGTAAGGTTGTCCTGTACAATTACATTGAGTTGGGCAGTACTGATTGAGGTGTAACCCGGTGCCAGCGATAAAAAGGTAGCGTCTGCCTGTGCTATTGATTCTATGGCCATGACACGCGCTGCGAGCGAGGCAGGGGTATTGTATGTATATGCTTCTAATATCTGGTTATGCATCCATCCGGCTTTGTCATATTCATTGTCGGGGTTTGCAGGCATTGTAATGGGTTTCCTTAATGTTTCATTGAGTAGATTTTGTTGTCCTTGCCGGTTTTCTGTTTCCTGAACTTCAGGACTGCACGAAAGTGAAGCCATTGCAAAAAGCAAAAGCCACAGGATTGATTTAATCATAATTTTAAAATGTAAAAGGTTACTGAATTTGTTTTATCCAGTCCATTTCGCCCGGGGATTTGAACAGCCGCTTTGAATTCATGGCAAATCTATACTTATGTGCAATGTTAAGCAATAAACTATTTGTGGCATTCTAGAATTTTCAGTTCGTATTTCTAGAATTACACACTACACTTTATACCCGTAATCAAATATTAATCAACTACTTAAACATATATTAGGCATTATTTAAAATTGCTGTAAATTCATTTGCGCAAATGTATTTTATTACCATAAAATAGATACTTTAGTAAGCGGATTTATATCTCATGAAATGTAGTCAAGCCAAAACCGGAAAACCAACCTAGTTTGAAACGCCATTTAGATATTTTCATGCTTATCCTTGCCTTTTGTACATCCAGGGCAGTTGCAGGTATAATTTATTACCCTGAAAGAGACACCCTGCTTTTAAAAAATTATGCCTACTTAAGCGACCATATCGACAGGTTTGAGGGCAAACCACAGGCAACTATATACCTCAGGGCGTACCTGGCTAAAGCGTATGGCGAGAAAAACTGGCCGGAAGTTGTAGAGGGATATAAAAATTTTGTGCACGCTTCCGAAGAAAGTAAGCGGCTTGCATATACCGACAGCATGATAATTGCAGCCTCGAAAACGCGTAATAATGACATATTGGGATCGGCATACCTCACAAAAGGTATTGTTCATTATTCTATGAAGCACTATCCCCAGGCGCTTGATAATTATCTTGTAGCCGAACGTTATATAGCAAAAGGCAACGACCTGTATTTAAAATTTAAAGCAAAATATAACATTGCCCATATCAAATATTATTTAGGGTATTATGAAGAGGCTCTACATCTCTTTCAGGAATGTTCGTATTACTTTAAAAAGGAAAACGACCTTGCCTATTTAAACTGTTTGCATTCCGCGGGGCTTTGCTATAGCCGGATGGGGAAATATGCTTTGTGCAGTACTACCAACGCCCTAGCCCTGAAAGAAAGCCGGCGGCTAAATATATCAGAACTGGATCCTTACCTTCGGCTTTCAGAAGGCATTAATCTTTACTTCCTGCAACAATATCAGAGATCGCTGCGTTTAATTGGCCAATCACTTCCCGGCATACTGAAAGATGATGATTTTGCCAATGAAGCCATAGCCTGCTTTTACCTTGGGAAAGCAAATATGGCCTTGGGGAATAAAGCACTTGCATATACCTATTTTAGGAAAGTAGACTACATATTTGGGGAGAAGCACTACTTACGCCCTGATATGCGCGAAGGCTATGAGGCATTAATTAAATACAGCCACGAAAAAGGTAATCCGGAAAGTGAATTGTATTATATCAACCGACTGTTCAAAGCCGACAGTTTATTGAACAGTAACTATAAATACCTTTCGCAAAAAATCCATAAGGAATATGATACCGCAAAACTTATAGAGGCTAAAAGCGCTGTAGAGACAAGGCTATTGATAAGAAAGAACTATGAGATCGTTTTCATTGTATTGGGCTTGTTATTAATTTGCTTTTTGCTTTACCTCATTCATAAATATTTTAAAAGTAAGCAACAGTATAAAATACGATTTGAACAAATAATGCAGGAAAAGGCGGCTACAACTCCTTTAATAAATTCAACGGTTCAAAAAATTGCAGAAAACGATCCTATACCCATTAAGGCAGAAGTAATAGCTTCTATTTTAAAGCATTTACAAAAATTTGAAGATCAGCATAAATACCTTCAAAAGGAACTGACAGCTGTGAAAATTGCTGAGTCTTTTTCTACAAATCATAAGTATTTGTCAAAAGTGATCCTAATGCACAGTGGCAAAAAATTTACCGATTATGTTAATGACCTCAGGATAGATTATATCATCAACCTTCTAAAGGAAGAACCACGGTACAGAAAATATAATAATAGAGCGCTGGCTGAAGAGGCCGGCTTCAGCACGACACAGCACTTTACAAAAGCTTTTTTAAAAAGGGCACAAATATCCCCCTCCTTTTTTATCGCCGAATTAAACGCATTTTCCCTAAGTTGAGAATGATTGTAGTGCATTAATATAATACATTACAGGGACCAGTCTTAGCTTGAGCTACTGCTTTAATTTTCTGGCAGACTGTATGCGGGATAACAGCGCATAGGCTGCTTTTCCTGCCGCGACTCTATAAAAAAACTAAAATTGCTTTGTTTATGACGCTTTATTATTAAATAGCTTTTTTTTTCGCGCTTTGCTACAGCTACAATTAAAAGTAATACTGCTATAAAGGCAATCAGACAGCACAATAGGGTTTCTTTCCTGAGCCGGCTGTCTGCAATCAATATTATTGGCAGTAGCAGCGGCACCACTATCATTATGCAGGATCCAAATGTTACCCTGGTAATAATTTTTGCTTCAGTTATTTCAGAAAAACCTATCGTGTATTTTTTAACTCCATATTTTATCTCGATGTAATCTTTTGAAAAACTTATACGGGCACTTGATAACCACATCTAAAAACAGGTTTTAAAAATTATTTAGCTTTAACGATAACCAACCCATACATTATGATAGGGCTATCATTTAAAAATAACCCGCAGGCACATACATACCTGCGGGCTCAAACCGAAGCCGTAAAGCCTCATCTAAAATGTTATTTTTGGTTACAGTAAGCATATCGCACTACCTGTAAGGAATTAAAAAAAACCCGCAGGACCTTACATACCTGCGGGCTCCAAACCCAAAGGCTACCAACCTTTGGCATCCAACTAATCTACAAATTATTTTGTACTGGCTGGGAATTTAACACCCCCGTGAAAAATAAGCCGCAAGTCCGAAAGCCTGCGGCTTCCCCAAAAAATGAAGGCAAGCGCCTCCGACATCCAAAATAAATGCTTTTAACACACGGCAGGGGCGGGGGCCCTGCCCACTGCCATGGTTATTGCCTATGTAAGGCATAGTTTTCTATTCCGTCCCTGTTTAGTAGTGGCCTATCTAACCACTGATATACCCGTAGCAATACAATATCTTATCTCGGGAATACAATAAATTCGAATGTACCTGTCTGCCCTGTACCAGTAAATTCCGTAAACTGGATTGTAAAGCCTGTTGTTGTCCTGCTGGTTATCCAAGGTTCCGTTACGGCATCATAATTCCCCTTTAGAATCATTGATATGTGGTAATTCGCATTCGCCATTGGGGTTGAAAAGTTAACTGTTATTTTATTACCGGCAGGTTTAGAAGCAGAGGCGACATTATAACCCAGGTAAACCGTAGCTGCTGCCGGGCTGCCGCCTCCGTAAATATCACCCAACTCTATACTTCCGTAAGCACCATAATTGTTACCTCCAATCGCAACCCAGGATGTACCGTTGCTATACTCCATCAGGCCTGATGTACTATTATATCGCATAGCGCCTGCTCCTGCTGCTGCTGCTGTTTGTGAGCTTGTACCTACACGTACTGCACCATTTACCTGTAGGGGGGTGGTGGGTGCTCCTACGCCTATACCAACGTTCCCTGTTCCGCCTTGCAGGACTACCCTAACTGTTCCATCGGTCTCATCAGAAATGGAGAAGTCCCCGTTTGTACCCATAGGTCGCGCGCCAAATGCCCAAGTATGCCCACCCGTACCGGTATTAGTAGAATAAATTGTGCTATTGTTCCAGCCACTTCCTGCCGCTGTAGCATCTCCTGATAAATGCAGCTTACCCACAGGTGCAGTTGTACCAATACCGACTTTGCCATTTTCATCAATCGTCATACGAGTGGCAGAGCTCGTAGTAAATTGCAAATCGGTCAGTCCAGTGGTGCCATTGCCTCTATAAGTAGAGCTTATCCCCGTAGAATTCCAAATGTTAGCAGATCCGTTCCATTGCCCACCAAAATTAAAACTGCCCGTTGAGTCACCATAGGCCAAGTTAGTGGGCGATGATTTTGTACCGCGGCTCCTGAACATTGCTATTCCTGGATTAGTACCATACGAAGTAATTACAAAATCATCTTTGCCTTCGTTCCCTGTAGCGTCGTTAACAATTTCCAGAACTGAAATGGGATTTGTTGTACCAATTCCCACATTACCACTACCTGTAATACGCATCAATTCACTGAAAGTAGTATTGTTCTTTGTTGTACTAAACACAAATCCGCCTGAACCAAGACCCTGATGGTTAAGGAAGCCATAATAGCCCTGCCCGGTACCACCTAAGTTTGTGCGGTTCCAGGTAAGGTAGCCACCCTCAAGATTTTGTGTAGCTGTACCCGCACCTGCAAAGTGGAAACTTCCTGCGTTATCCAGCGTAACACCCGGAGTGCTGGTACCTATACCTACTCTGTCGTTTACAGCATCTACATTCAGCGTACTGCCATCTATTGTGTAGTGGCTCGTACCGGTAGTAGCGGTTGAAGCAAAATTAAGTGTATTTGTACCCATGGTAACGGTAGTAGCTCCCGATAGCGACCCACTGCCTTTATAGATACCACCTGTACCCGTAGCAAGATCTGCATTGGCTACCGTGGCATCAACAATTTTTGCTGAAGTAACGGCATTGTCTGCAAGGTCGGCTGTTACAATTGTAGCATCGGCAATTTTGGCCGAAGTAACAGCATTGTCTGCAATAGTAGTAGCGTTGCTATTGGCTGCAGCCGTTACATCGCCGGTAAGGGCTGCCCTTTCGAACGTAGTGCCGTTTAGCGTTACTGTGGTAGATCCAGTATATGTGCCCTTATCTACGGCCACCCATTTGGTACCGTCTGAGTAATACAACCCTGGACTCACGGCTGTAGCGCCGCTTCCTGCAGTGGTAGTGTTATACACGGTTATACCGGCCACAAACGCGCTTAGCGGGCTGGGGCTGGCGGTGCTGCTTAGCGCCATACGCGGGAACAAAAGCCCCTTGTTGGTGCTTTCTAACTCAAAAACAGCGTTGCTGTTTACGTTCGTAGGGTTGTCCCCAATTTTTACCTGCGCGGAAACGGCAGAGGCCGTAAGAACGAAAAGCAGGAATAGAAATAATCTAATTTTCTTCATACTATCAAGGTTATTGTTGAAATTTTTAGGAGTCAGTGCGTTATTTAATGTTTATCAGTTTCGCATCGGCTATGGCGCCGTTCGAAAGTTTTATTTTAGCCATATACACGGCTTCTTCATGATTGAATGGTTTTGTAAGCTGTGTGCCGGAAAGTTTGTCGTACACCTCTATCAGCCTTCCGGCAAGGTCGTATACCTCTACCCTTTCCAAAAACCTGTTCGAGTTGACATTAAGCTGGCCGTTTTTAATATAGGCAGTGGCCGTAGCCTGGCTTACTTCGCCGTTATTTAAATCAGGCATCTGGTACACTACATAAAACCTGTCGTTTTGGCTTGCCGCTTCTATAGCGAATGTATAAGGGCTTACAGCAAGGTCCCAGTATATCCCATATTCACTGTCATACAGGTATACGGTTACATCCTGAGTAAAAATACCCTCCCGGTTACTTATACTAATACTAAATTGGCCTTCGTCACCGCTGCCTTTAGATACGCCAAGCGGAACGGTATCGGTAACCACAAAAGAAGGGCGCGTATTGATGGCGATCTTCTGGGTATCTATAAAACTGTACAGCTGCGAGGTGCTCACACTATTTCGCCCTGCATCATACAGCCTGTCATAACCCATTGTGGCTTCTTGAAAATAGCCGATCTGTATCTGGCTGAACACACCGTTATCGGCAGTCATGGTAAGCTTAAACCTGTCGCGCTCCTGCACATCCTGGGCTGCCATCCTGAAAAAGTTGTCATTCCCGTTGGTTATCCGCATACAGTTGGTATAGCTCACACTGCCGGTACCCAACGCCTTAACCCTGAACCCCTGCCCTGATGCTATTTTTCCTGTAGGCAACTGCGATGATGGGGAGGTGACTACATTACCCGCAAGATTCCACAAGGCATAATCTGCCTGGGTGTACTGGCCTGCACCCGAGCCTGTAGATGCTGTTGCTGCGGTCCAGAAATAAAGGGTACCATCGAGCAGGTCGTTTGCCCTTAAAAACCTTGCTGCATCCAGTGCACTGGGATACGGGTTTGCAAGCAGCTCGTAGCTAGACCCTCCGTTTGGAGAGGCAGGGTTGTTTGCCACCGTTACTGTTACATTACCATTGTTTGCAGTACCTGTTAACGGTAAATTTATCCTGGCCTGTGTAGTAGCATCTGTAAAAGGAGCCTGCTGCTTTACCC
Source organism: Flavobacterium album (assembly GCF_003096035.1). Taxonomy (NCBI): domain Bacteria; kingdom Pseudomonadati; phylum Bacteroidota; class Flavobacteriia; order Flavobacteriales; family Flavobacteriaceae; genus Flavobacterium; species Flavobacterium album. Next base: position 3,577,550 of record NZ_CP029186.1, read on the forward strand.
GGGTAATAAAACCTTTACCGTTTGTAATGGCCGTAAGGCTTTGCCAGCCCCCGCCGGCCCCGGTAACATATTTATATTTTTGGTCAAAAGCCCCGGCAGTAGATTGCCCTTCTGCTATGGCATTATCCAACTGGCTAAAGAAGTTTTCTGCAATCGGCGTACCCCAATATATATAATCCAACTTGCGTTTAAGCCCGGTTGTTTTTACCATTGCTATAGCCGGCGCCGTACTTGTAGTACTGCGCTGTACGATAGATGCTTCCGACTCCATATTTACCTTTCCGCTGCCAGTGCAGCCGTATACAATTTCCAGGTACTGCCCGTTTGCCAGGCTGATATCTGCATTTAGCACCAGCGAGTTACAACTAAGGTTACCGCTATATGGGCCATCAATAACTACCGGATCTGACAGTGTAGGCGGAGACGGGCTCCAGGAAGTTCCGTCCCAGGTTTTAATATTGCCCGAAGACGCTATAAGCGGTGCACACCCGTCTACTTTACCCGCCAGGGTAAAGTACCTGTATGTAGCAAGATTTACACCGGTAGCGGTCACAGACCCTTTGGTAATGCTGCTGTACCCGCCAAGAACAGATACGAAGTCTACCACAGAGGTCAGTTCCTCCCACCTGGCAGTAGCGCTGTTAAAACCTGCAACTACTACGTTGTTGATATCGTTTCCGGTAATTGAGGCTACATCGCTTGACTCCCTCCATGTTAAAGATACGGTTGCCGATGATGCCGTTCCCTTTATATCCCAGTATTCTGTAGCAGAAATAGAAGTAAGCGTAGTTTCTAATACGGCGCTTACAGCAGCGGGATTTGCAAGGTAATATGCTGCATCTGTAGCTGTTGCGGTGCCTGAAGCGATTTTCACCGGCGCATAAAAGCCTCCATCGCCTAACGGATACAAAAACGGGTCGCTGCCATTATACGAAGCATATCCGTTTATATAATGACTGTCCGAAGCGCCGTTTGCAGTTACGCCCGATTCAAAAAGGAGCTTGCCGTAAGCAGTAGTGTTTTTAAATGTAGCTGTTGCGGCAGGAGCATTCCCAAAATTATAAGATCCGGCAGCAACATACATTGACACTCCTGAAGCAACATATATGCTTCCATTATTTTGCACCTGGGCATTTGCATTGATGTATGCAAAAAAAACCAGCATCAGCATACAAGAACCGGAGTATAACCTTTTTTCCTTTTTTAAAGTAAATCTTTTTAACATAATTTGATTTTACAGGTTAACTTTTTTCTGCAGTAAGCCTTTTCTTTTAATAAAATAATAGGCCAGTAAAAGCCCAAGTAATGCTAAGTATACCTGGTAATGGTTTATAGGCACCTCATCCGGCGGCGGATCCGGCCCTTCCTCGTCATCCTGCGCAAACACTGCCAGCGGCAATGCAAACACAATAAAGCAATACACTTTAATTGTAAGTAACTTCATATCGAAAAAATTTAATATTAATAGGGGTTGTAATTTTCGTAATACCAGAAGTGCAGTATTAAACAGGCAACTTCTTATACATAGCGAAATTATAACCGGTGTGAAGAACTTTATATTTAAAAATTGATGCTGCTGTTTAAAAATCAACAAAACATTTTAACATTAGAAAAAAGGGGGCTTTCGATTTGAAATCCCCCATTTTCTATGTTGTCTTGCTTTTTATCCAGTATTGTTTTCTGTAGGCCTCAGGGCTGAGGCCGGTAAACTTTTTAAATGTTGCGCAAAAATTGGACGGGCTGTAAAAACCCATATCTGCTGCCACTGCAGAAACAGGGAGGTCTGTGGCTTCAAGAAGCAGTTTTGATTTTTCGATTTTCCTGTTGAGTATATAACTATAAGGAGTTGTACCCATAAATTGCGAAAACATTCTGATCATATGGTGTTTTTTCCACTTTGTAAGCGGCACGAGGGTGTCAATATCTATTTTCTCGGAAATATGATCGTCTATGTACCGTACCACATCTTTTATACGCAATGGGGCATCCTGGTTAGTAGTGTCTTTAGCCCTTGTTACATCGATATTTTTATATCTGTAATTATTTAAAACCACAGCAACATTAGTTTTAATATCGGCAGCTTTAAAAGGCTTTATTATGATACCATGGGGCCTGGTTTCCTTTATTCGCTCGATAGTTAATTTGTCACTATACGATGTAATAAATATATATGGAAAATTATCCTTTACTAAAAGATCGAGGGCAAGGTCTATTCCATCTTTACTTCTGCCTAAGTTTATATCCATTAACACCAAGCTGGGCTTTTGAGACTGAATTACCTTGAGGGCATCTTCCACATTAGTGCTATGTTGTATCAATTTATAGCCTTCATCCAATAATATTTCCTGTAAGTATCTGGCTACAACATAGTCGTCTTCAACAATCAATATTTTCACACACATTTACTTGTTTTTTTTCTTTATTTGACAAAAAATTAACTATATATTAAAAGGTAATTTCCTACAAATCTAAAATAAAGTAAATACTACATGTATGATTTATTGATACTAATATCTAATAATTGACTAAATTGTTGCTGCGGCCGGCAATGATATAGTGTACTTTACACCATTGCTTGTATCGATTTCTAAAGTTGCATGGAGCTGCAGGGCCAATAACCGGATAAGCTCGATTCCAAATGATTTTTCCGAAATTTTTTCCATATCAAATCCCGGCCCGTTATCTTTAATCATTATTATATAGGCATCATTGCTTTTTGCTATATTTATCGTTATCTCCAGTGCATCGTTATCTAGCTTTGCGTACTTGCATGAATTATTAATTATTTCGCATATTATAAGCCCTAAAGGTATAGCGGTCTGTATATCGAATGTAAAGTTTATATTTTCAAACAAAACCCTGATTTCGGATGAATCTATCTGGTACAAATCAATTATAGATGGTACCAGATTATTTAAATATTGACTAAAATCTACATGCTCTGAATTTTCAAAGTCATAAAGATTCTGATGAATTAGCGCCATTGATATAATACGGCTTTCGTTTTGTGTAATAAATGGATGATGGGCAGGGTATCCAAGTTTCCTGGATTGTATATGCAACAAGCTTATTATTAACAGAAGATTATTTTTCACCCTGTGATGAATTTCTCTCAACAGTATTTCTTTCTCACTTAAGGATTTAGACAGCAATGCCTTGGAAATTTCCAGTTGCTTAATTGCATTGTTTAATTCTAAGGTTTTTTCGGCAACTTTTTGTTTTAAAAACTTTTCGCGTTTTATATTTAAATAGGTACCAAACCGAAAAGCATAATAGACTGTTATTGATAGAATTGCACCAATAATTGCCCAAAAGAAGATTGTTTCGTAATACCTTTTTTCAAAATTAACAGTAAAAGTCCTTACTACACTCTGTGTAGTTCCGTGTGTAGTAATCCTTATGCTTACCTTATCTTTCCCCCCTGCTTTTCTTGCAAAGCTAAATTTATTGCCTGTTACCTTCTTCCAGGATCCATCACTATGCAGTTTATACTCTATACTCAGGTTTTCTCTGTTAAAATAGTAAGCATAGGCAAAAGACACTTCAATAATGGATTTATCTTTGCTAATACTATAGCTTTCGGGATTTGGATTAACAACTTCTCCATCGGCTAAAATTTTATCAATCACAATATCCCCTGTAAAAGCCTGCCTCTTTACCTTTGAAGGGTCATACCATAAAAAACCCTGCATTGTTGGGAATCCTATTATATTACCGTCATTTACCGATGGATGTGTGCATCCCCCATTAAATTCGTTTGTCACAAGCCCCTCCTGTATTGTAAACCTATAGAAATCTACTGCTTTACCTTGTAAGGTATTTTCAACTATTGAAGCCCTGTTTGCGAGCAACAAGCCCTCGTTGGTACTTATCCACATATTGTCGAATTTATCGGTCTCTACAGTATGTGCTGTAGTGATAGCGCGATTACGGTCGTTAACCTTATAATCTATCCCCGATGATACTAAATATAGTCCCTGCCCATAACAGCATACCCAGTAACTGCCAGAACTGTTTTTAACAATATTCCGCGCATAAACATTCTCAAGGCCTTCTATTTTTAAAACCTCCCTTGAAAATGGTTTATAAGCGTATACGCCATTTTCTGTACAAATTAAAATTTTATCATACCATGAAAATAAATTTGTGATCTTTGTATTCTTTAGAGCTTTTGCCAAAAAAAACTCCTTAAACACCCTGCTATTTTGTTTGTATATTACAGGTTGCTCAGGATTGCGGGTTGCAATCCACAATATGTCCTTATGCCAACAGTAACCCAGGTATTCACCCTTATTCTTAAATTCTTTTTCCAGAAGCGGCTTTGATAAAGTATTGATATCGAATAAAACTTTATTGCTTGCCTGTATATAAAAAGTGTGATTGTAATTAAGCAGAAAACCATGGTTACGTTCTGATACAGCCCTGTCATATACTACTTTGTCATCTTTCAGGTTATATCGCCATCCTGTAGCGCTGTATATGGTGTTTTCACCGATTTTAGCTATCGAATAATTAATGTTATTCTTATGTAGTTCAAATTGCAAAGACCTGAAAAAACTATGTTTTACCTGTAATATACCTTTAGTTGCGCTTGTAATAAAGTATATGCTACGGTTTTTATCATGGTATATGGCGGCAACATCATTTACTCCGATATTTACTAAAAACTTTGCTGTTAACTGATTGCCGGTATATTCAATTATATATAAAATGCGATTATGCAGAAGATATGCAGTGTCATCATTACCAACAATTATCCTGTTCGTTTCACTATCACTTATATCTGATTGCTCAAAAAAAGACTGTATCACCTTGTCAGTTTTTATCGGCCTGTCTTTTACTATAGAATTTAGGCGAACTTCATAAACCATTCCATTTTCTGACACAAATATTTTATTACCTGCTTTAAATAATAACTCAGTATTTTTTAGCCGAAGTGTTTTTATTAAACTGAAATTATTGAGATCGAAAATCTTCAATCGATTTGCATATCTTATATATAGATAATGATAGGCTATAAAAAAATTAATAAAGTTATTGTTCGGATATCTTTCTGGCTCTGAAATATTTGCGCAATCATTTTCGATTTCTTTTTTGAACTTACCATTAGTCAAAATCCATTTTGTACTGCGATCATGAACGACACTTTCATCCTGTAGTTTTAAATCAAACCTGCTTATATTACCAGTTTTAATTATATACCACTTCTTCGCCGGAGACGTTTGAAAAAGAATATCACCTGTAAAAACATTTTTTTCCAATATCACGATCCTGTTATTTTCAATATCAGGAAACCATTCATTTCTTATTTTAATAAGCTTTAATCCATCATACCTGTACAATCCCATTTCTGTGGCAATCCATAAAAAGCCGTCGGCATCCTGAACACAGCCACGTATGGAAACTAAAGGATTTACAGAATCGTTTATCCATCTGACATTTGTGTTAATCCGGGCATTCTGAGCATTGCACACGAAAGCAAATAATAGCAATAAAGGGGGAAAAAATTTCATACTGGAGAAACAGTTTAATAATGTGAATTAAATTTACCTGCTTGTACTTTTATGACTTACAAAAAGATTAAAGTAAATGAAAATTATAAAAATTGATTATTACACCATTTAATAAACTGCTGAATGCATTAGTTCTGAATTATATTGAAATCCACATATAGTTGTTTTTACATTGGCCTGTATATTAAATAATAAACCTCTGTAAACAATGTTAATCTATTAGCTGGTTATTTCTTTGGATTCTAATACTTAATAAGGTAACGCAGCCCTGCCAAAAATTTATATTGGCATTATTCCTGAAACGAGATAGGTCTTAAAATTAAAAAAAATAAACCCGGAAAAGATTATTGTTATAAATTAATCGTTCACTTATATTCTTAAGATCCGGAATTACGAACAGATTTAGAGATGAGAGTTCTATCTGAGCGTTCAGAATAATCATACCTTGCCCGAATTTTATCCCTATATATTTTGATAAGACGCTATTGATCTAAACCTGGATTGCTGAATTAGGATTATTCACTGTAAGTCCACTAAGACGGTTAAAACATTCTTACTGTTATACTGCGGCTTGAAGCCTTACTTCCTTCCCTTCTACAAGTAAAGCTGTTTCTCCTGCTTTTAATTTATGGCAGTATATGGGAATAACAACACTACAGGATATGGTTAGCTGCCGATGCAGGTAGTCCAAAAATTCCATCGTATACTTAATTTATATAAAATTATTCCGTTAAATAATTATTAAATACATGTTAAATCTTAAGCATAACTTAAGAATAATTGTAGCCATCCTGAAACTAGCTTAAGTAAATTTGAAACAAAAAAACGATGGATAAAATACTAATCCTTTGGAGCGCAATACTGCTACAAATATCAGTGTACGGGCAGCAAAAAAATGTTTTTGATATCGCAAGAAACGGAACCTTAAAAGAGATTGAAAACAGTTTCATTAATGATCCTGATACTATTAATACAATCGATCCAAACGGTTTCACCCCTCTCATTTTAGCATGCTATCATGGCAATAAGGACGTTGCCTTATTTATTGCGCAAAAAGCTAAAGATATCAACTACAAATCTGCAATGGGCACAGCCCTCATGGCAGCAGTAGTTAAAGGTGATGCAGAAATAGTAAAGGAACTGATAAACCTAAAAGCAAATACCGACAGTTGTGATGCTAACGGCAAAACAGCATTGATCTATGCCGTTTTCTTCAATAAGAATGAAATTGCAAAAATGCTTATACAAGCCGGAGCAAACACATCAATTAAAGGTAATGACAACAAGACTGCCTATGATTTCGCATTAAACAATAAAAATACAGAACTTATAATACTCTTAGACAAATGAAGACAAAAGCCCCGCTTATCCTATTATTGCTTTGTGCTGTTATAAGCACAGCCTATTCGCAGAAAGAAACGCCACTAACTTCCCTCGGCGGCTCAATGAGCATAAAGCTACGGATGGAACAAATGCCCTACCCCCTGCTAACTTTAACCTTAACGGGGCCTGCTACCAAATGGTTTTCCGTTGGCTTTCACGCTACAACAATGGCATCTAACACCGACTGTGTGGTATATTCCACGTCATTCACCGACCGAAAGCTGCCCGGAGGCCACAACGCCCCTGTTACAGATGCCGTGAACGACTGGACGGTTGTAAGCAATACCGTAGCGGGCACCGTACGCACTATCGTAGCGACAAGGCCGCTAAGCACAGGAGATTCAAACGATTATACTTTTTTGTATTCTGCTGCGTCTATAAATATAATCTGGGCTTATGCCAGCACCAACACCACAACTGTTACCAATCACGGCAATAATTATGGAACTGCCAACCTTGCGTTTTCAACCGTTTTAGGTAACGATGAATTCACTGACCCGCTAAAAGATGTTTTTGTTTATCCGGTACCGGCAAATGGTAAACTGTTCGTATCCAATAAAGCAGCCCTGCCAATTGACACCATTACCATTTACAATACCGCCGCACAGGTAGTAACATCGCTGTCTCCCGGCAATCCTAATGACCTGTCGATTGATATATCTTCTTTAGCAGCGGGCGTTTATTTTGTAGAAATTGTATCCGGTAAGGAAAGTACAGTCAAAAAAATACAAGTCAATTAAAGTTTTTATGAAAAAACGAACAATTAAAATAGTTATGATGGTACTACTATTTGGATCATTATCTGTTGTTATCGGATACTATTACCTGATGACAGGCGGCGGAAGGGATCTTGCTACCGAAAATGCAGAATATAGTGTCGCTTCAAAGAACATAGTTACAGAATTTGAATCTAACAGCACCACAGCTACAAAAAAATACATAGACAAAGCTATTGAAGTTGAAGGTGTTGTAACAGAAGTAAAAGACTCTGTCGTAATCTTAGATAAGACAGTGATCTGCAAAATGCAGCAAAAAGAGGGTAACCTGTCATTAGGGGCTCCTGTAAAAATTAAAGGCCGGTGTATCGGTTTTGATGATCTGATGGAAGAACTACAGTTGGATCAATGCTCTGTAATTAAATAACGATAAACATGAAATCAAAAATTTGGATTACAGCGGTACTTATTGTTACCGCCTGTACCCTTGCAAGCGCCCAGGACGATTTGTTAAAGGAACTGGACAGTGTACCTGCCCAAAAAGAAATCGAGACAGCAGCCTTTAAAGGATTACAAATATGCACTATGCAGTCGACAAAAATGGCCGCTAAAAATGAGTTTTATTTTGTGGTATCCCACAGGTTTGGCGATCTTACCAATGGGCTGGACAACTTTTTCGGGCTGGACAATGCCTATACCAAACTGGGAGGTATTTATGGAGTAACCGATTGGTTTTCTGTGGGGCTGTCGCGCCAGACATATAATAAAACCTTCGAGCTTACCGCAAAGTATAAACTGGCAAGCCAGGAAGTTAATGGGTTCCCTGTAACGATCGTGGGCTATAATACAATGGACATAAATACCAAGCTTAGTACCGATACATACCCGGGGCTAAAAGGGGTAAACCGTTTTGGATTTACAACGCAGCTCCCTGTTTCCAGAAAATTTTCAAATTCATTTTCCGCAGAGATAAATCCAATCTATGTACATAAAAATTTTTATGACCCTGCTACAGAGAAAAAAGACCAGTTTTTAATTGGTACAGGAGCGCGCTATAAATTAACGAAGAGGCTCAGTATAAATTTAGAGTATAGCGCCAGGCTTGGCGCCCCTGAAACAGCTGTTTACCACAACCCCTTATCGGCAGGGCTTGATATAGAAACAGGCGGGCACGTATTCCAGTTGGTATTCTCTAACAGCCAGGCCATGAATGATGTAGCTTACTTTACTAACGGAATTGGCCAGTGGAATGGCGGCGGTATTTATTTTGGTTTTAACATGTATAGAGTTTTTTAATCATGAAAACAGTAAAAATTATTTTAGCTATAGCAGGTGGCGTTGCAGCAATAGCCGCCTGTACATCCAACACTTACGAAGAAGTATCGGCGCCGGTATCGGCAAACCCCACTTATCAGGCAGACGTAAAAAATATTATTAACGCTAACTGTGTTAGCTGCCATAGTGAAAGCTTTGGGCAAACCCCTTATTTAGAGACGTATGACCAGGTAAAGAATGCAGTGCTGAGCAATGGCTTATTAGATGAGATAGCAGCCCCTTCCGGCGAAGGAATGCCGGAGGCGCAACGTCTGCCGCAAAGTCAGATAGACGCAATTAACCTATGGGCCGCAAACGGATTTTTAAATCAATAAGAGTATGAAAAAAACAGTTTTTGCAATCACGCTGCTGCTTGCAGCGAATTGCCTCTTTGCACAGAAAATGATGACCCGTAACGGAGAGATAAAATTTGAGGCATCGATGCCTGCCTTAGAGGAAGTGGCAGCTACAAATACTACAGCATCATGTATTTTTGACAAGGCTACCGGAGAATTTGTAACATTGGTACTGATGAAAGGGTTTAAATTTAAGGTACCCTTAATGGAAGAACATTTTAATGAGAATTATGTAGAATCATCACAATATCCTAAAGCCACTTTTAAGGGTAGAGTGCTTAATTTTGATGCCGCCAAACAGGCGGCATCTAAAATGGTTTACGATGTGGAAGGCGACCTTACGCTACATGGGGTTACTAAAAAAGTAAAGTCTAAAATTACATTCAGCATGGTAAATGGTAAATTGCTGGCTACGAGTAATTTTACGATAAAACCAAAGGATTACAATATCGAGATCCCTAATTTGGTAAAGAACAAAATTGCCGAACAGGTACAAATTGCTGTCAACTTTACTCTGGAAGAAAAGAAATAAATTAGATATTAAAATGCAGTAACCCCGAATTACCACTAAATTCGGGGTTACTGCATTATACCATTGTCACTGGCTAGTGCTACTCCGGTTTTTCCTGCAACGGCGTATTAAAAATAAGGGTAACTGTAGTCCCGGAATCTTTTATACTGCTTATAGCAATCGATATATGCAGGAGCGAGGCAATTTTCCTAACGATGGAAAGCCCCAGCCCTGTCCCTTTGATGCCTGCATTTTCTGTAGCTTCTGCCCTGTAAAACTGGTCATACACCTTGTCTATATCATGTTCACCAATGCCAATCCCATTATCCGTGATAGTACACACTATTTTCCCATCTCCGGCATTAACTATTTTAATGGATAGGCTGCCATTATCTACAGAATATTTTATAGCATTAGACAGTACATTCTCTATTATAATTGAAAGCATTGAAGGATCCGAAAGGATATAAAAATGTTGCTCTACATCAAATAATACCCTGATGTCCTTGTCTTTAATCTTCGGGGAATACCGCTCTAATGCTTCCTGCATGATTTCGTCTAAAGCTACCTGCTGAAATGCGGAAGCTTTATCATAATTTTCAAAACGTGCCAGCATCAGCAACCTGTCTACCAGGTTATTCATCCTGCTTACTTCTTCAACACAATATTTTATTTTGCTAATGTATTCATCGGTATCCCGTGGCTTCCTGATAAGTACTTCCAATGTTCCTTTTATTATTGCAAGAGGCGTCCGTAATTCGTGCGATGCGTCTGCGGTGAATTGTTTTTCCCTGGCAATCGCATTTTCAATACGGTTGAGCAATTCATTTATAGTATCCGAAAGTATATAAAGCTCATCTTTGGTCTCCGGTAAGGCTATCCTTTGGCTAAAATCATTATCTGTTATTTTTCTTGCGGTATCTATGATATGTACCACAGGCTTTATACTGCGTGCCGCGATAAAGCGCGTAGCAAAGAATAAAACAATAAGGCCAACAGGATAGGTTAGGAACAGTATATATTTCAGGTTGTCCAATACCCTGGTTTCAGACTCTATCGACATTGCAATTACGGCATAACCCACCGTTTTACCTTTATAGAAAAGAGGGGTTTGTACCTTCCTCACCGGTATGCTGTCGATAAATGTATCTATATGGGTACCTTTTACAGCGCCTTCCGCCAGGACCAGATCACTATGCTTAAGGTTCGGCGATTTTTCCATCAGCTTTTTGTTTACATCATATATTTCAACAAAAACAGGATCCATAAAAACAGTTACATGCTCCGGTTCTTTCCACTCGCCTTCAGGCATGTAGGATATTACTCCGTTACTGGCAGTTACCTCGCTTTGGTGAATTTTTAGTTCCCGTTCAAGGTCTTCGTTGATATCATAGTTAACAGACCAAAAAACAGTACTGTAAATACTTATGAAGATGATAAGCATTAGTATAGCCACTCCAAAAAGGTTATACAATGAAATCCTGTTTTTAAAAGATGTTATTTTCATGACCCTGTGGTATCATTAACGATATAGCCTACGCCCCTAACCGTTTTTATACTATTATCATTTTTTTGCAGCCCGAGTTTTTTCCGGATCCCGTTTATAAAAACATCTATAATACCTGTGTCATAGTCAAAATGTATCTTCCATACATCCCTTATAATATCCTCACGGGTACATATTTTTCCTTTATTGATTAGCAGGTATTCCAGCAACATGAACTCTTTCTGGGTTAAATATACTTCGCTGCCGCCACTAAATATCTGATGTGTTGCCGTTTTAAGGGTAATATTTCCAAATATATAATCAGGCTTATCTGTTACATAGCTTCGCAACTGCACATTTATACGCACCAGGAGCTCTTCAAAGCTAAACGGTTTTTTTATGTAGTCGTTGGCTCCGGCGGTAAGCCCTTTAATGGTATCTTCAAGTGTATCCCTTGCCGTAAGGAAAATTATCGGCGTTGTTTTATCGGTAAGCCTTATTTTCATGCATAATTCGAGCCCTGTCATTTTAGGCAGCATCCAGTCAAGCAATATAAGCGAGTAAGAATGGCTACGGGTTTTATTGAAACCGGAGAGGCCGTCTTCGGCAATATCAACGTTATAGCCCTCTTCTTCAAGCCCCTGCTTAAGGAACTTCAGTATACCGCTTTGGTCTTCAACTACTAAAATATTCATGTAGGTACTGCTTTAAGCCTTAAAGTTACAAATAAAGTGAAATGATATTCTTACCGCTACTATTTCTGTAAATTATGATTGAATAACCTCAAATTTAGCACATCAAAATCCGATATTCAGGCTCCAAAATAATCTTAAGGCAATCTTAAGGTTCAGGCTAATATTCAGTTTGAATTCATTAGGATTGATTTGAAAGCCCCGGATTTCTAAAATAATTCAAAGCCGACTATTTAAAATTCAAAACAATATCGTAATATTGCAATATAAAAATATAATGATGGGCGCAACTAAAACGGACCACTTTACCGACAATCAAAATGAACTTGCCATTTTGGCAAAAGCACTGGGGCATCCGGCACGTATTGCAATACTTGAATACCTGATGAAAGTTGACACCTGCATTTGCGGTGATATTGTTAATGAGATGCCTTTAGCGCAGCCAACAGTATCACAGCATTTAAAAGAACTTAAGAATGCCGGCCTGATTAAAGGAAATATAGAAGGAAACGCGATATGCTATTGCATTAACGAAGCCGGCTTCGAGAAGATAAAAGGTTTCCTCGGGCATATCGCTGACTATACAGATAAGAAAAAATCAAGCTGCTGTTAAATACTCAATATAAATACTATGAAATTATCCGAAATCAAAAACCTGCTGGACACTATACAGCAATTGAGCTTTAAACTTCCTGATGGCAGTTTCGTGCCTGAAAACTTCCACGTGACAGAAGTGGGCCTCATCACTAAAAACTTTATCGACTGTGGAGGGACTATCCGCAAAGAAACAGTTGTAAATTTCCAGTTGTGGGAAGACTCCCACGATGAGGACCACAGGCTTAAACCAACAAAGCTATTGAAGATCATAGCACTGTCTGAAAAAGCTTTGGGTATAGAAGACTTCGATATTGAAGTGGAATATCAGCAAGGGACAATCGGGAAGTACGATTTGGGCTTTGATGGGCAGAGTTTTTTACTGTTGAACAAACAAACGGCGTGCCTTGCATCGGACCAGTGCGGCGTACCAGATGCAAAGAAGAAATTAAGGTTATCCGAAATTGGAGTTTCCGGCAACAACAGCTGCACTCCCGGAGGAGGCTGCTGCTAATTATATAAAGACATACTATGCTATATCCGGAAATTAACTCCATTATCAGTAGCCTAACATGCAATGGCCTGCCAGGAGATCGTAAAGTTATATTGCAACTTCTTATCAATTATATACAAACGAAGGTATCGCAAAAAAAAGAAGTCAGGCTCAATCTGATCTGTACCCATAATTCAAGAAGGAGCCACCTGGCGCAAATATGGGCGCAGGCCGCCGCGGCTTACTACCAAATACCTGATGTCTTTTGCTATTCAGGAGGGACGGAAGCAACCGCAATGTTCCCCGTTGTTGCACAAACGCTTCGAAACACCGGATTTAAAATACAGCAACTGTCTTCAGGAAGTAATCCGATATACGCGGTAAAGTTTGCGAAAAATGAACATCCGGTCATTGCCTTTTCCAAAACATATGATGATGAGTTTAATCCGAAAGAAGATTTCACTGCCATAATGACCTGCTCGCAGGCCGATGGGGGCTGCCCATTTATTGCCGGTGCAGAAAAAAGGATTGCCATTACTTATGAAGACCCCAAGACTTTTGATAATTCGCCCCTGCAATTTGAGAAATACAATGAAAGAAGCATACAGATAGCCACGGAAATGTTTTATGTGTTTTCACAAATAAAAAATTAATTATGTCTTCAACTGATTGCTTCCCTGTACCGGAAAGAAAAAGATTAGGGTTCTTGGACCGCTACCTGACATTATGGATATTCCTGGCCATGATTTTTGGCGTGGCCCTGGGTTATCTCCTGCCTTCAGGCAGCGGCTTCATTAATTCATTTTCAAACGGGACAACCAATATACCATTGGCTATCGGACTGATATTGATGATGTATCCGCCGCTGGCTAAAGTCAATTACAGCAAACTTGGCGAAGTGTTTGCCAATATCAAAGTGTTGGGAGCATCACTCCTGCTCAACTGGGTTATTGGGCCTGTATTAATGTTTTTTCTCGCGCTGCTTTTCCTTAATGGATATCCTGAATATATGATCGGTGTGATTCTGATAGGACTGGCCCGTTGTATTGCCATGGTCGTGGTGTGGAATGATCTTGCAGGTGGCAACCGGGAATATGCGGCAGGCCTTATTGCTTTAAACAGCATCTTTCAGGTGCTGCTGTATAGCGTGTATGCCTATATTTTTATTACCGCACTGCCACCCCTGTTTGGATACGAAAGCTTTGCCATAGATATCAGTATTGGTCAAATAGCACAGAGTGTTGGTATCTACCTGGGAATACCATTTGCATTGGGGCTAACGAGTCGGTATGCTTTAATTAAACTCAAAGGCATAGAATGGTTCGAGTCACGATATGTACCGTTTATTTCACCTGTTACGCTCATAGCCCTGCTCTTCACAATAGTCGTAATGTTCAGCCTTAAGGGAGAGCTCATTATACAGGTTCCTCTGGATGTTATCAGGATAGCTATTCCGCTAATCATTTACTTTGCAGTGATGTTTGTAGGAAGCTTCTTTATCGGGAAATTCTTTGGAGCAGATTACTCTAAAAGCACATCAATAGCATTTACTGCCACGGGAAACAACTTCGAGCTTGCCATAGCGGTGGCCATTGGTGTCTTTGGCATAAACAGCGGGCAGGCATTTGCAGGAGCTGTCGGTCCATTAGTTGAGGTACCGGCATTGATTGCGCTTGTAAACCTTGCTTTTTGGTTCAGGAAGAAATATTACCGGCAGTAGAATGGCTGATGCAGCTATCCCCGCACATTGATGTTGTGCGCCGGGCAGCAGTGGATATAAACTGAAATATACTGCGCTAACTTTTCCCGGTTGCAGCGCTTCTTTTTGCCGTGCTGGACTTTAAGATCAAATATCCCAGGACACCGGCAATTACAGAGGCTGCCAGGATCGCAAATTTTGCTGTTGTTTGTAAATTTATATCTTTGAAGGACAGCAGTGCTATAAAAATCGACATTGTAAAACCAATACCTCCTAAAAATCCTAAGCCGACCACATGTTTCCACGAAGTTTCCTCGGGGAGGCTCGAGATACCCGTTTTGACGGAAAGATAAGACATAATCAATATTCCGACAGGCTTGCCTATAAACAGCCCAATCAGGATCCCTAATCCAAGGTTAGTAGTCAAACCTTCCACCATTCCATCGGTAAACGTGATATTGGTGTTCGCAATTGCAAATATCGGCATTATAAGAAAATTTACAGGCCTGGACAGCGCGTGCTCCAGCTTTTCAAGCGGTGAGTCATAATCTTCCTCGTTGGTAGGTAATGTCAGTGCGGTAAGCACCCCGGCTATCGTAGCATGGATTCCGGAATGATGAATAAAATACCACATTACAATTCCCGGGATAATATAGGCAAACAGGTTTTTTACCCCCAGGCGGTTAAATATAATCTGCAAAGCGAAAGCCGCCCCGGCGTAGCCAAGGTAGGCAAAATGCAGCTCGGAAGAATAGAAGATGGCAATTACCAAAATGGCCATAAGGTCATCAACAATGGCAAGCGCGGCTAAAAATATTTTTAGCCCGGAGGGCACCCGGCTCCCTAAAAGAGACAATATCCCCAGCGCAAAAGCGATATCTGTAGCCATGGGTATACCCCATCCCTTCGAAGTATCCGTCCCGGCATTAAACAGGGCAAACAGAAGCGCCGGCACTGCCACCCCACCGATTGCCGCCAGCACCGGCAACGACGCATGCCGTATCGAGGACAGTTCACCTTCGACTATTTCCCGCTTGATTTCCAGTCCTACCAACAGAAAAAATATCGCCATCAGGCCGTCATTGATCCATAAAAGTATGGGGTATCGCAAATGGACGGTGTCATTTTCAAACCCTGCCTGTGTAGCCAGCAGGTCCGAAAAACCTTCAGCCCAACCGGTATTGGCTATTGTTAACGAAAGCGCAACGCAAAATAAAAGCAGTATGCCGCCCGCTGATGAAGAATGAAAAAAGCGAGCGAATATTTTAAGGTTGATGAGTTTTGCCATAGCTACAAAGTTACCATTTTAGCCTATAATTTACAAGCATTATAAACCTTACCGCGCCAGATATGACAGCAGTTTTCGAACCTCAGCCTGCTCGCTGACAAAGTTTCGGGCAGCCGTCTTCACATTTCCTACTTTAATAGTATAAGCAGTATCCGGTAATTCTTCAAACATAAATTCATCGGTCCAGTCATCACCTATGGCCATGATAAAGCCATAATCCTCATCCGCGGTCAGCCTGGCCGCTACC
Organism: Flavobacterium album; assembly: GCF_003096035.1. Taxonomy (NCBI): domain Bacteria; kingdom Pseudomonadati; phylum Bacteroidota; class Flavobacteriia; order Flavobacteriales; family Flavobacteriaceae; genus Flavobacterium; species Flavobacterium album. The sequence continues at coordinate 3,593,842 of NZ_CP029186.1, forward strand.
CTGCCTTTGCTGATGCTGCTGCTTTTTATCTCAAGTACCTTGTTGCCTTCGAGTACTGAAAGCGAGTTGTTGGCCAGCAGCTCTGTTAATACATGCTTAAGCTCCAGCGTTCGCTGTGCGCCCAGATCCCTGTCTGCCCGGCGGTAATGCCACGCAAGGGAAAATTCTTTTTCTTCTATAAAACTGCCGGGGGTGCTGTCTGTGAAATTTTCCATGATCGGTCTCACCTTTTCTTTCCAATCGGTTTTCAGCCGCTCTATTGCAGACCAGTCATGCCCCTTTTTTCGTAACCATACGCCATGGTCGGTAACTATAGTATAATTCTTATTGCCGAACCACTGTTCCAGCGTGGCACGGTCGCGCCCGCTGATGATCACAACTTCGGTGCGATCATCGGCTGCAAGGGAATCCAGCAATTCATATAGCTGTGCGTCAGGGGAAGCTTCCGACGGTATATTTTTGAACCCTACCAGCGTACCGTCATAGTCTAAGAGGAACAATCTCTTACCGGCGTTTTTATAATGTGAGGCTGTAGCGTCCATAAAATCGCTGCCGACTTTTACAGCTTGTGTTTGGGTGACCACATCTTTGGTCTCCTGAAGCGATTTGATAAAAGCTGACGACCATCGTTCCACATCATAGCGCGACACCCTCTTTTGCAATGCCTCCATACGTGATTGCTGTTCTGCTAAAGGCATTTCAAGCGCATATTTAAGGCTGTCGGCCACCTGTTCAAAATTGTTAGGATTAACAAGCAATGCTTCATGCAATTCTTTGGCAGCACCGGCCATCTCACTCAAGACCAGTACCCCGTCAGATTTCGTCCTTGTAGCGATATATTCCTTTGCCACAAGGTTCATTCCATCACGTATCGGGGTAATCAGCGCTACGTCCGAGGCAACATACAGGTCAATAAGGTCATCGAAAGGCATGGACCTGTAAAAGTACCAGATTGGGGTCCAATTTATGGTAGCCAGGCGCCCATTGATCCGCCCGACCAGTTCGTCGGTTTCCCGCTTAAGCTTCTGGTACTGCGACACGTTCTCCCGCGACGGTACCGATAGCATTACCAGCCTTACCTTGCCCTTGTATTCGGGATATTTTTCCAGAAAGTACTCAAAGGCTTTTATCCGGTTGGGAATGCCCTTGGTATAGTCCATCCTGTCAATAGAAAGAATAAGCCTGCTGTCAGCATAGGATATATTATGCGATTCTATATTTTGCATTATCTCTGACCTTGAGTTTACCGGCCGGCGTTCATGCTCTATAGCTGCGCCATGATAGCGGCCATAGTCGATACCCATCGGGAAAAAGTCGGCCTTTATGGTGCGCTCACCGTAAGTAATCTCATTGAACCGTACTTCAAGCCCCGCAATGCGCGTGGCTGTCGATATAAAATGCCTCACATAATCGTAAGTATGGAAACCCAGAAGGTCGGCCCCCAACATCCCTTGCAGGAGCTCATCACGCCAGGGACAGGTCCTGAAGAGTTCGTACGACGGAAACGGGATATGAAGGAAAAAGCCAATGGTAAGGTCGGGGCGCTTTTCCCGCAGCAGCTGAGGAAGCAAAAGCAATTGGTAATCATGTATCCATATGGTATCTCCCTGGCCTGCATTGGCAATTACTATATCTGCAAACTTGCGGTTTACTTCCTTATAACTTTCCCAATGCACCAACTCAAACTCTGTATATGCCTGAAAATAATGGAAGAGCGGCCACAACGCTTTATTGCTAAAGCCATAATAATAATTATCGAGGTCGTATTGTGTAAGCGGAACCCTTATGCATTTTTTTCCCCTCAAAGCCTCATCTACTACATGGTGGCGGCCCGCCGGGATCTCTTCCTCTGTGAGGCCAGACCATCCGATCCATATCCCGTTACCGTCGGCATGAACAGATTTCATCCCCGTAGCCAGCCCCCCAACACTCGATTTAACATTTAGTGTAATGTCATTGAAACTCAGGTCAACAGGCAGCCGATTGGAAATGATTATTGTTTTATTCATCTAAATTGCTTTGGATTAGTAATATGGTTTTAGTAAATTTAAAAAAATACAAGCGTTTGACCTACCTAAATCACGGTTTTATGACTAATTTAAATTATGGCATCATCGGCAATTGCCGCAGCGCGGCATTAATTTCAGATAAAGGATCAATGGATTGGTGCTGCCTCCCGGAATTCGACTCATCCTCAGTTTTTGCAAAGATTCTCGATGAAAAAGCCGGAGGGAGCTTCGGCATAAATGCGGCGGCGGACTACTCCATTACCCAACACTACATTAAACAGACAGCAATCCTCGTCACAGCATTCAATAACGGAAAAGATGCTTTTGAGGTCATCGACTTCATGCCGCGGTACCGGAAAGAAAATGGAGACTATCATTCCCCCCCGGAAATCATACGGTACCTGAAGAAAGTATCGGGGAGCCCCAAATTCAGCGTTCAGTATGAGCCAAAGCTCGAATATGCACAGGATGACACCAAACGCTATGTGAAAGAAGATTTCATCATCAGCGTTACCAACACAACAAAGTTTGATTCCTTGTTCCTTTATACCAACCTCAATAAGGAAGCTGTTGTCAACGGTACGGAACTTACCTTAGAGCAGGACAGTTTTTTGCTTTTGGGCTACAATGAGAAAATATTTAACCCTACCCTGGCCAAGATAGTCCTGGAGTTTGAACGCACCAAAACCTATTGGCTTAACTGGAGCGACCGCACAACTTCGTACGCAAAATATAATAAGCAGATATCGCGCAGTGCAATTACCCTGAAACTGCTCAGCTATGAAAAGACAGGGGCGGTTTTAGCGGCCGCGACCACATCACTACCCGAGACCATTGGCGAAGTGCGTAACTGGGATTACCGCTTCTGCTGGATCAGGGATGCCTCGATGGTGGTAAAGGTGGTTCACGAACTGGGGCATCATGAGATGGCACGGGATTACCTCCGATTTATCATTAATCTTATTCCCGACAAAGATGAAAAGCTGCAGATAATGTACGGGATAAATGGTGAAAAGAAACTGACTGAGGAAATACTTGGCCATCTGGACGGATACATGGGGTCTAAACCGGTGCGCATTGGCAACGCTGCCTATACGCAACGCCAGAATGACATCTACGGCATCCTGATGGATGTGATTTACCAGCAGCTTACGAACTTCAGCACTGACATTGAGAATGGCGAAGAATTATGGAATATTACAAAGGGGATCGTATGGGTGGTAGAGCAGCACTGGCAGGAACCTGATAAGGGAATTTGGGAATTCCGTACAGAGGAACGGCATTTTACCTTTTCAAAGATCTTATGCTGGACAGCAATCGACCGTGCTGTTAAAGTGGCCCGGATAATGAAGAAAACTTCTAAAATAGAAAAATGGCAGCCCCTTGCCGATGCAATCAAAGAAGATATACTGAAGCATGCATGGAGCGGCGAAGTACAGGCCTTTACACAATCTTATGGTTTGGACGATTTGGATGCATCTGTGTTATTAATGGAAAATTACGGATTTATTGATGCGATGGACCCGCGCTATGTTTCGACTGTGAAGGCAATACAACGCGAATTATGCAATGATGGGCTGCTTTACAGGTATAAGAACAAAGATGACTTCGGGCTTCCTTCTTCATCATTTACGATCTGCACGTTTTGGTTTATAAACAGCCTTTATAAGATAGGCGAGCGCAAAGAGGCTGTAAAGCTATTTGACAAGCTGCTCTCATACAGCAACCATCTCGGCCTGTTCAGTGAAGATATCGACTTTACGAGCAAGCGCCTTCTTGGTAATTTTCCGCAGGCGTACTCACATCTGGCGCTGATCGAGACAGCCGTCACAATGGCCGGCCTTACCGATGAAGAAGTCATAATGGATGCCTTGCGATAACAAGCTACATAATTAACCGTACACCTCCGAGTTCGGCCACGCGGTAAGAGAATTTATCGCTCGGGGAACCAATAAACATAAAGTTTTTCGGGATATTCCAATCTGTTGAAAGACGATCGATAAGCTCTGGCCCGAACGTGCCTGAAAGCTCTATGAATTCAATATGTATTTCAGGATAGGCCCTGTCGAGCACTTCCAGATCCGTCTTTAAGGCGGCATTGGAGTCACCGTCGTGCGCCACATTGACGATCTTTAATTTCCGGGTTGTTTCATTTTGCTGTACGTATTGCATCACCTTATTTAGTATGGCGACATCATCCCCTTTTGTAAAAAATACAAATTCCTGGGAATGTATCTTATGTTGCAACTTTCTAAGGTAGCGGTTACTTGCCACTGCAAACCGCCTGACGGGGCGATAGAGGTACTCAAGCGCATCAACACTCGTTTGAATGATGAGTGATCGGTTCAGCATAATGGCTATTAAAATAACCGCAGGTATCAGGTACTTTATGAACGTTTTGAATGCGTCTTCATTCAAAATGATGTTACCGGCAAAACCGGTTATAACAAAAGCTATAGCCAATACGACACTAATACCTTTGGCTTTTTCGGGCCGGGGCAGCTTTTTACGTTTAACTTTCAACAGAATATTACCAATCCCGAACATTGCCATCACAGCAAGGAAAGAAAATGTATAGACCCCTGCCAGTGATTCAATTTTACCTTGCGTTGCGAATAGAACAGAGATGCAAAGTATAAAGAAGGTGACGATGATCCGGTAGCTTGAGCCTTTTTTATTTTCATGGAGAAAATAATTGGGAAGCAATCTGTCAAGGGTGATCCGCTTCAACAGCCCGCTTACGCCAACGAAAGAAGTAAGGACTGCACCGCATAGCACAAGGACAGCATCTATAGAAATAAGCCATCCAAGCCACCCCCCGCCTGTAGTAGCGCCTAAATACGCCAGCAGCGATTCCTTATGTTCTCCCAACTGTACCAATGGTATGATTGCAATGATCAGCAGCGCTATGACGGGATTAAAGAAACTAACCACAACCCACATATTCCTAAGAGTCTTCCTGAATACCCCCGGCTTTTGCTCTTCCACAAAGTTCGCAGAACTCTCAAATCCCGAGATGCCCAGCATTGCTGCCGAAAAACCAAGAAACAGCGTAAAAATTATTCCTTTGGGATTTACAGGCAGTTCCCAGTTAAGGGATAAAGTAGCAGTGCCATTGGTTAATAGAAAATATACGGAGGCCACCACCAGCAGCGACAGCGACAGCAGGTGTATCAAAAATATGCATACTGCAACAGCGGCTGACTCTCCTATTCCCTTTATCGCCAGAATTGTAAAAAAAAGCAATACGATAGCAGTCGCAGGAATGACATCAAATCCCTGAAAAAGGTGGTGCAGATAATGCATTGCCTCGCTCGCAGAAATGACTGCTGTTGCCATGTAAGACAGTACGGTAAGTATGGCTGCAAGTGCTGCCACCCTTTTTGATGAGGTATTCAGAAGCACATTGTACGCTCCTCCGTTCAGGGGGAGCGCGCCAACAACCTCGCCGTATATCTTTCTAAAGAGATAGAGTACCAATGCAACAATTAATAATGAAACCCAGGCATACTGCCCCGCATATACTATTGTGAGGGCTGAAACGTAAAGGCAGGAGGAACTGATATCATTGCCGCAAATCGCAGTGGCCTGAAGCTCGTTAAGCTTATGAGGATCTCTTGAACCCATATTTATTTTAGTTTATTATAAAGTTACTACTTGCTTTGCCCCTGGCAGGTATTTCATTCTTAAATTTTTCTTAAAGGAGTATACAGGTGCTATAAAGTACAGTTAAATGATATTTGCAAAGGCAGCATCTGGAACCTTAGTAGTATAGTATATGCAAAATAAGAGCAATAGTCAAGCTGAGAAGGTGTGATAATAAATCGACTTAAAACAGAAAGTTGAATCGCTTTTCACGGTACAATTCCTTTGATATTCCTGCGCAACCTCATGGAAGCGGGTAAGAGAAGCTGCGCATCCTGGGTAATCAACACACCTCTATGTACAACACAGAACGTATTGCAAGCATGGCACTTTAAGAAAGTTTTGCGGTATTTTAAAGTTTCTTTAAGGGTATTGCATAATACTACCCCTAACTTTGTAAAATTGTTCCGGCAAACCCTGGCACCCACCTGGCGCATCGCGCAACTTAGTCTCCTAACTATAACATCTGAGGAATTTACATTCCGGCTACGGCTATATTTCTATTATTGGTGCTTTGCGGTTAGCCGCTATCGTTTAACCTTAAAATAGAACGCAAAAATGAATGACCTTTTTAACGCAACTTTTTTGGGCAACCCCGCAAAGGACTGGTTTATTGTAACAGGAATAATTACAGGGCTGATGATACTGCTGAAGGTTGTTAAACTTCTGGTTATACGGCGCATAAAAAAGTGGGCGTCAGGCACATCAACCTCATGGGATGACTTTATAATCAAAATGATAGAGCGTAATGTGCTTCCTATACTTTATGTAGCGGCCTTCTACTTCCCGCTGATGTCACTCGATTTTTCCGCCAGCGCCGCCAATATCCTTCAGGTCGCTTTTTTGATAGTCCTTACCTTTTTTATACTGCGCACCATCAGCGCCACATTTAAGAAATTTATATTCACCTTCATTAGCCGGGAGGAAGACAGTGAAACTAAGGAAAAGCAGGCCGCAGGCCTCATTGTGGTGGCAAACATCATTATTTGGGTGCTGGGAATTATATTCCTGATAGACAATTTAGGCTACAATGTGACGACCCTCATAGCCGGTTTGGGCGTGGGAGGTATCGCAATTGCACTTGCGGCGCAGGCTGTTTTGGGGGATCTCTTCAGCTACTTTGTCATCTTTTTTGACCGACCCTTTGAAATAGGAGATTTTGTAACCCTGGATTCCGAAGCCGGCGTGATTGAATATATAGGCATTAAGACTACGCGCATACGTACCCTTAGTGGCGAACAGCTCATTTGTTCTAATACAGACCTGACTAATTCCCGGTTGCACAATTACAAACGGATGGAAAAAAGGCGTGTTGTATTTAAGCTGGGGGTAACTTACCAAACGCCGCAGGAGCAATTACGATTAATTCCAGAAATCGTAAAAAGTATTATCGAAGCTACACCTGAGGTCCAGCTCGACCGTGGGCATTTTTCAGCTTTTAATGATTCCAGTCTGGATTTTGAATTTGTGTATTATGTCCTAAGTCCCGATTATACTATTTATATGGACCGACAGCAAAAGATTTATCTTGATATTGTCGCCAAATTTGAGGCAGAACATATTGATTTTGCATATCCTACACGCACTTTATTTATAGCGCAATAGGCACCCTACCCGATTTATCTTTTAAGCATTTTAGCGCAGGCAGCATTGGTAAATGGTATATACAGAATGCGATCCCGTGTACTTAAATATTAACATTTGTTCATAGAGATAATAAGCATTGCCGTACAAAACTACATTTATTACATCGTTTTAAATAATTGTCACCAACTACGCCTTTCAACAGTCGTTAAACTTCACTCAAAGTGACTAAAATCACTAAATTAAGGAAGGGTTTGTTTATCGAAAATGCGTTATCTTTGAACATAATCGCTCGGCAGGGAGCTTTTATCAGCCAGCGATTAACTCATTCCTGCTAAAATATTTTTTATTACCTAATGGAAATAGAACAAATATATCTGCTCAGGAGTGTTATCGACAATGCGCCTTATCCTATGGGAGTATATGTTGGAGATGACTTTACTATTGAGCTTGCAAACAAGTCGATGATAGCTACTTACGGAAAGGGTAATGATGTTATTGGAAAATCATACCGTAAGTTACTGCCTGAACTAAATGACCAGCAAATTTTTGATCAGATTGAACGAGTACGCAGTACAGGTATACCCTTTCACGCAAAAGATCAACGGGTTGATCTGGTCATAGATGGAGTGAGAAAGGTCCATTACTTCAATTACAGCTTTACTCCGATTTATACTCCTGAAGGGGCAATTTACGGGGTCATGAATACAGGTATGGATGTAACGGACCTGAATAATGCGCGGCAAAAAGTAATTGAAGGCGAAGATAAATTAAAGATGGCAATTGATAATGCTAATCTGGGTACTTACGAAATCAACTTCTCTGATAATTTTATACGCACATCAGGAAAGTTTAATGAAATTTGGAAGGTGTCGCCGCCAATTACAAATGACCACCTAATCTCAAAAATACATCCGGATGACCTAATTGTACGCCAAAAGGCTTTGGAGGCAGGAGAAATAGTTGGAAAAATGGATTATGAAGTCCGTATTATACATGATGATGGCTCAATTCGCTGGCTGCGGATTAATGCAATTTACCTGACGGATGATTATGATAATCGCGTTGGCTTATATGGCACTGTGCAGGATATTACAGAGGAAAGGGATTTTAGCAGGCAGCTGTTGCAACAGGTAAAAGAAAGGACAGAAGACTTACATCGTTCTAATGATAATCTCAGGCAGTTTGCACACGTTATCAGCCATGACATGAAAGAGCCATTGCGTAAAATTGAGTTTTTCAACAGCAGGATGCGCGATGAAGTTTTAAGCGGGTCAACAGAGGGTTTGAGATACAGTGAGAAAATCGCTAAATCAGCTACCAGAATGAACATGCTTATTGACGGGGTGCTTACTTATTCAAAGCATAACAAGGCCTTTTATAAAATCGAAACTGTTGATCTTAATGATGTGCTTAACAGTGTTACTTCAGATTTAGAGCTCACGATACTTGAAAAAAATGCGAATATAACTTCTGATGAGCTGCCTGCTGTACAAGGAGCGCTTATCTTATTAAATCAGCTTTTTTATAACCTTATTGCAAACAGCCTTAAGTTCAGCAGGCCCGGAATACCTCCTGATATTTGTATTACCCATAAATTTCAGTACCTGGAAGACGAAAATAAAGTGGTTTTATCATTTCGGGATAATGGGGTTGGTTTTGACCAGAAGCATGCTGCAAGAATCTTTGAACCCTTTACCCGCCTTCATTCACAAGACGAATATGATGGGACAGGGCTTGGCTTATCTCTTTGCCAGAAAATAGCAACCCGGCATCATGGTAATATAAGAGCGCATGGTATCCCTGGCGAAGGCAGCCTGATTGAGGTTTCGCTCCCCCTGAACCAATCTGTGATTGAGGTATAAATTGCCGGCAGTTCCGAAGCAGATTTTTACTCCTGGCTATTGCTATTAGCAGTGCTTTTTAATCTGTATTACCGTGTTGAGTATGTAAAAATCAATAAATTTCTTTCACCTCCTGTTATAATACTTCATACGGCAAAGTATTTTGTTATCGATTACAATATACTCCTAAAAAACAGTGAATTTACAGGTAAAACAAGTAAAATATTAACCTTTGTTTAGTAATATATATATTACAAAAAATATGTTAATATTGCCTAAAATTGACTAATTTTATGCGTATATTAAATAATCGCTACACGCCAGTCAATTAGAAATGTCATTTATAGCAATTATAGAAGATGAACCCCTCATCGCCAGGGATATACAGGATATTCTGGAAAAGGAAGGCCACGAATGTATGGCCGGCTTTAGCAATTATGAATCTGCCGTTGCGGCGATTGAAATGTATCCGTTCAACCTCATACTTGTAGACATCATGCTCCAGGGCAGGGACGACGGCATCCGCATTGGGGAATACCTGCATGAAAAAAAAGCAATCCCTTTTATTTTTATAACATCATTGCATGACAAGGAAACCCTGTTCCGCCTGTCAAAAATCTATGTCTTCGGCTACATAGTTAAACCCTTTAAGCCTGCAGATATAATAATCAATGTTGAACTTGTACTTCACCGATACAGGCATGTAAATAATGCGGCCACTACCCCTGCACCTGAAATTGCCGATGATGTGCCTTACCAGATACGAAAGGCAATTAACTACATACACGACAACATTTTCGAAAAAATATACCTGGACGACCTTGCCGCGCAAACACGGTGGAAAAAAAACCACTTTATCAGTATGTTTACGAAGACATTAAACATAACGCCGCACCAGTATATCCTCCAATGCAAAATCCGGAAAGCTATGGCGATGCTGAGCGCTGATGATGGTATTGCGGCTGCCGCAGTTGCCTTCGACCTCGGCTTCAAGAGCTATAGCTCTTTCAGCAAACTGTTTAAAAAAGTAGCCGGTTTAACCATAGAAGACTACAGAAAAAAGGAAATGCTGCGCAGGCACCTGCAATAGCGCTAATCAAACCCTATATCCATTGACTGCAGGAACTGGTTAAATTCCATTATTTTGCGCTTTGCCACGGCTACACTGGAACCGTCTATAAATTCGCATTGCATGCCGTCTTTCTTGTTTACCCGCTTTACATATTCAAAATTGATTATAGAGGAACGGCTTGCCCGAAAAAAGTAACGCTGCCCCGAAAGGATATTATCATACACCGAAAGATTTTTCGAAGCCAGCAGTTTTGTGCCGTCTACCAGCCGGAACTCGGTATAACGGCCATCGGCAACACAGTACAAAAGGTCTTTGAGCTTTATGATCTCGTAACTGTTAACCGATGAAATAATAAAAAAACTCCTCTCGTCCACAGCTGGCTTATACTGGTTTTTGGTTACCATCCTGCGGTTCTTTATGTTCAGCAGGGCCTTATCTACGGTAGCGGTAAGCGCATCCTTTTCTATAGGCTTTAGTACAAAACCCGAAGCATTAAATTCGTATGCCTTTGCAGCATCCATTTTGTCGGACGACAAAAATATTACCTCCGGCTGTAGTTTTAACCTGTTTAATGCGGCCGGCACTTCCAGTCCCGAACCTGCGCAGTCTATAAAAATAAGGTCGGGCTGTAGTGTGCATGCGGGATCCTGTAGGTTCGCGCCCTCCATGTCAAAAGGCATTATTACAATCTCGAAAAAAATGTCATTCAGCATTTCTTTTAAAACATGGGCCGCATGACGGTCTTCATCAATTATTATTGCTTTAAATGTCATTGTAAGGTATGGTTTGCTTTGCGAAATTAACATTTCGCCACCAATCGGGTGTGCGAAAAAAAAGCCTGACATGTCAAAAATTAAGATTTTTTTAACATTTATTGACCTACAAAAAAACCGCAGGCATTTTTGCCTGCGGTTCATCCAAACCCAAAGGCAACCAACCTTTGGCATCCAACTAAACTGACTGTTCATTAACTACGGGCCGGTTTTCACCCGTTAAAATAAACCGCAGGCTTTTATGCCTGCGGCTTCCCAAAAACGAAGGCTATTCTGCAGCCTTCCCCTCACAAAATTATTCCTTTAATAATTTTATATACATCAGGGCTTGGTGGCACACCCTGTTGCGGTAATACCGAAAGTTAAAGCATCCGGCATTTAAAATCATAATAGTCAACGCTGGTCCAGCAATGCCTTTAGCTGCCCAATGCCTCTCGGATTGCCTTTTATCTTAAAGGTGTTGTCGGCCAATAAGAGCGCGGGCGTGCCATAAACATTATAATTAACGGCATCAGCGCTGTAAAAGCCGGCACCATCGCATTTATGATACCATAATCCCGGCAAAGCAGCGTTTTCTGTATAACTCTTCCAGGCTGCCGTGTCATTATCGAGGCATACAGCCACGATAGCCAAATCATTAGCTGTATAGGCCTGACTTAGTTCTTTCAAAGCGGGCATAAGCTGTTCGCAATACGGGCAATCGGTTTTCCAGAACAGCACAATTATATTGCGTGCTGTAAGGTTATACAGGCTATTGCCGTTGGATAAGGCAACATCCGGCAATTGCGCGCCGGTATGCCACTGGCTGTATTGCATTTTGCGTTCCTGCATCAATTGCTCTGTTGGGCTGGCGGGGGCGGTTTGGGCATGTGCCCCAACCGCCATAATAAACACCAGCACCGTTAGCCTGCAAAATCTCAGCATACTGCTATTTTACCCATATTTGGTGGTACGTAGAGTTAGCAGCGCTGTTTGCATAATCATCCACTTCCCATCGGTTTGTCAATCCATTGCTGCTTAGGGTACCTACAATACCCCAATGGTATGTACTTCCTTTCCAAAAAGGAAAAGATGTAATTGAATTATCTCCATAATTAGAATAATAACTATCTGAAGCTGCAGGAAGGAAAGCCGTGTGGCCTGATAAAGCAGTAAAGCTTGTTGCAAGGCCCGTCATACTACCGAGGCCTGTTTTCATGTAAGTTATAGCGCCTGCAAGGCTGGTTTTAAAATGTATTACCCTGGTGTGAAGGCTGGTTTTGCCATAAAAACGTACGCTCGTAAAACTAAAGTTAACGGCATTAAACATAGCCGATGAGCAATGCCCCCATGTGGTAGCGCTGGCACTTTCGTCGGTACCCAGCGTACTGCTGCCAAGCAGCGGGAACGAGGTAGATTTTACTACCAATGCCGGTGTAGTGCCTCCTTTATGCAGGTAGTTGGCTACCAGTGTCCAGCCGCCGCCATCGGTGGTCATGTCGCAGTAGGCCTGTACAGGAGTGAATGTGGCATTACAGCCATCTATATCCAGCCAGTACAAACCGTCGGCAGATGATGGATAGTTCGTTTTTATCTGGTTACAGCTTATGGCTACATTACTTGTCGTTGTACCATTGCCATAGGTATACCTGTTAACCGATGTTGAAGGCGTCGTGTTTATAGTATACGTAAAACATCCCGTCGCTACCGGCGTTCCGGACCCTGATAACACTATAAGCTGGCTGCCTGTGCCTGCAAATGTACCGCTACCGGTATACGTTACGCCATTTGCAGTAGCCGATATATTGTATGTACCCACAGTAGTTACCGTTGCGGTAACTTCCATTGTAACAGAGCTTGGTGTTGTAATTCCTAATAGCGAAAAATTACTTCCACCTGCAGGACTATAAGCAGATACTACCGCGGTACCGTTAGACGATGGGTTATTTGCTGTAGTAATGCTAAAGCTGCATGATGGATTGCTGTTTAGCGTATAGGTTTGGGCGCCTGTAGCTGTAGGCGTTCCGCTGGCGTTCAGCACCACTGTTTGCGGGCCGGTAGCGGTAAAGGTCCCTGATTTAGAAAACGATACGCCATTTACAGGGTTTGTGGTAATAACATAGCTGCCCACTGTAGTTACGTTTGCAGTGATGGTTTTGGTTACTCCCGATGCTGCAACACCTGCTGTAAGCGTACCTGAAGTAGCGCCGCTGCAATCGTAGCTTGATACTACAGCTGTACCGTTTGATGATGATGGTACTGCCGTAGCATTACAGAACATCAGGCCGTGCGAGTTGACTCCCGTTGCAGTACTGGTACGTGTTACAGTAATACTGTCGTAGGGTCCTGCAGAACTAATGTTAAAGGCTATAGCAGAAGTGGCTGCTGAACCCGTATTATTAATTGAGGCGGTATTACCGCTTTGAGTAGCCGTAAAAGCTGCTACACAGCTGCCCAGGTTTAACGGTGCAAGTGTTACCGGGACAGGAGTGCCTGCCAATGAAGCCGATACCGTAACGCCCTCACTGTTTTCAGTGCTTTCATTAGCTGAACAATATACCTGTAAGTTCTTAACAGGAATGGTGAACGTGTAAGTGGCACTTTGTCCGGCACTAAGGTTAATCTGGCTATTTGTAGCTGGTGCGATACCACATTGAGTTGATGCGCCAGACCCACTATCAGTGTTCGTGGTTTTTGCAACCGTCACACTGGTACCGCCTACGTTAACGGTTTGTGGGTAGCTGCCGTAAGAAACAGAACATAATGTAGCTGTAAAAGATTCACCTACTGTCCTTGTAAAGGTACAGCCCGGTGTAGTGCTTATAACAAAGCTGCTGGTGCCCGCCGTAGCAGGTGTACCTGTAGCCGTTAGCACAATAGTCTGGGAGCCAAGGGCTGTAAATGTGCCGCTGCCTGCAAAGGTAACACCGTTTGCTGCAGCAGTGCTTATGCTGTAAGTACCCAGGGCTGTAACATTTACGGTAACCGTTTGTGTAACGCCCGATACCGCAGTACCCGCAGTCATTGCCCCTGCAGATGCCGTAGTGCAGCTCGTGATGGTCATTACACCAGTACCACCTGTACTAGGGCTTATGATGTTTCGGGTAAAGGTACATGTAGGAGTAGTATTTAGCGGGAAGCTTGCCACACCGGCTGTTGTAGGTGTTGTAGTAGCCGTAAGGATAATAGGCTGTGAGCCTGTTGCTACAGTACCCGATCCGGTAAAGGTAACGCCATTGGCCGTTGTGCTTATATTATAAGTACCCGCAGTAGTTACTGTAGCGGTAATAGTTTGCGTAACGCCAGATGGCGCAGTGCCTACAGTAAGTGTACCGGCAGAGCCTGTAGAACAGTTATAGGCCGAAACAACAGCCGTACCGCCTGAAGTAAGCGATGTAGCAGTTATATCAAAACTACAAGTCGGGTTGCTGTTAAGCGCATAGGTAAATGTACCTGTAGCTGTAGGTGTTCCGCTTGCATTTAGTACAACAGTTTGTGGGCCGGTTGCAGTAAAGGTACCCGATTTAGAATAGGTAACGCCGTTTACCGGGTTGGTAGTAATAACATAAGTACCTATGGTAGTTACGTTGGCAGTGATAGTTTTGGTAACACCCGTTGCCGCTACACCCATAGATAATGTACCTGCGGTAGCCCCGCTGCAATCGTAGCTTGATACCACTGCGGTACCGTTTGTTGATGATGGTACTGCCGTAGCATTACAAAACATAAGGCCGTGAAGGTTACCACCGCTGGCCGTACTGGTACGTGTTATGGTAATGCTGTCGTAAGGCCCTGTGGAACTGATGTTAAAGGCTATGGCTGAAGTAGCTGCTGAACCTGTATTATTAATTGAGGCGGTGTTACCGCTTTGTGTAGCTGTAAACGCTGACACGCAGGTACCCAGGTTTAGCGGTGCAAGCGTTATCGGCACAGAGACACCGGCCAAGGTAGCCGATACTGTGAGGCCTTCGTTGTTTTCGGTACTTTCGTTATTTGGGGAATACACCTGTATGTTTTTTAGCGGAACCGTAAAAGTATAGGTCGCACTCTGGCCTGCAAGAAAAGCTATCCCGTTATTTGTGGCAGGCGCTATACCGCATTGGGAAATATTTGACTGCAAACCACCATCTGTGTTCGTAGTCTTGGCAATCGTTACGCTGGTGCTGCCTATGCTGATGGTTTGCGGGTAACTGCCGTATGCAACAGGACACAGTGTAGATACAAAAGTTTCGCCTGTAGTACGTGTAAAGGTACAGCTTGGTGTGCTGTTAAGTACAAAGTTGGTTGTACCGGCAGCAGTTGGCGTACCTGTTGCTGTAAGTACAATATTCTGGGAACCAAGGGAAGTAAAGGTACCGCTGCCTGCAAAGGTAACACCGTTTGCAGCGGCAGTGCTTATGCTGTAGGTACCCAATGCTGTAACGTTTACAGTAACCGTCTGGCTAACGCCCGATACCGCAGTACCGGCAGTCATAGCGCCTGTTGCTGTAGTAGAACAGTTGGTAATTGTCATGGCTGCCGTACCACCCGAAGTCGGGCTTATGATAGTACGCGTAAAACTGCACGAAGGCGATGTACTAAGGTTAAAGGTAAAAGGGTTCGTGGCAGATGCAGAGATTGCACCCGGAGTTCCTGTTGCCGTTAATACGATAGTAGATGAAGGTGCGGTAACAGTTCCCGACCCTGAAAAGGTAACACCGTTTACGGCAGGGGTTGTAATGTTATAAGTACCCGATGTGGTTACCGTAGCAGTAATCGTTTGCGTAACACCGGATACCGGAGTACCCGAGGTAAGCGTACCTGCCGAAGCAGTAGAACAGTTGTAGGCCGATACAATGGCTGTACCGCCCGATGTAGGGTTTGCCACTACATTTCGCGTAAAGGTACAACCCGGCGCAGTATTAAGCACAAACGAGTTAGTACCCACGGTTGTAGGATTTCCAGAAGCCGTAAGCACAATGGTTTGCGGCCCTGTAGAAGTCAAAGTACCCGAGCCCGTAAACACGATACCGTTTACAGACGTTGTTATGTTGTAGGTACCAATGGTAGTAACGTTTGCCGTAATGGTTTGCGTAACACCGGTAATAGCTACACTGGCGGTTAATGTACCGGTAGAGCCGGAATTACAGTTATACGACGAAACCACGGCCGTACCGTTGGTAGAAGGATGTGTGCTTCCGGTATAGCTCAAACAGTTAGACCAGGCGCCGTTTTCATACGACTTTACGCAGTTGCTGGATATGTCATACACCA